>DATDGH010000268.1:0-12338 GCA_036522215.1 Candidatus Angelobacter sp.
AGCACACGGTCAGCGTCGAGATCGCCAGGCGGGTCGCGACGCCGATCGCGATGAGCGACACGCCGAAGAGCACGGCCCACGTGTCCTCCATCGGCATCTCGCTGCGCAGCAGCAGCGCGGCCGCCATTGGTGTAGGTAAAGCGGATTTGATTGCCGTTGGCATCCGTAACGGTCGTTAATCGAAACAAACCGCTGATGCGCTTGTATTCTTTCACCATGTCTGACCGCAGCTGGGCTCGCAGGATGTCAGGACTCGGTCGCACAAGCCTGAGGTAGTCTGACGGGCGGCCTTGCCTCAGTTCAAAGGTGTCGGGTTCAGCTTCAATGAACTCGATCACGGTGCCGTTTTCGCTGGTCAGCCGCGCAAGATGATCGGTAACCGCTACACTCTCCGCCGCTGATAGCATCCACCCGGGCCCAAAATCCGTATCGCCCGTACCCGCCGAATCGTACACGCGTGCTAGCACCAGCGGGATACGTCCACTGGCTACCATGTCGCGCCGGAGAAATGTCAAATTTCCTTTACCTACATTCACAAAGCCGACCTGCACCCCGGCAAAGATGGATTGATGATTCGGGAAATACACATTGGCACGCGCTCGCGACGAAAGCTCGGAAAGTTTCTCCACATAGGATTCCAGCTTCGAGTCGTTTTCGGTTTGGGACATGTTGGCGTGGTCTTGTGAAAGGGCAAAGGAATCCATGTTCAGCAATAGACCGAAAAGGCAGATCAGGCGGATGTTCCATTTCATTGCGCATCTCCCGAGTGAGGAATCGAATTTTGAGTAGCTAGGGGCCCGGCTTACTAATGTAAGCAGAGCGTAGATTCGATTAGGCAAACACTGAGAGCAGTGGAACCGAATCTGCGCGGTTAAGATTGGTGCATGGCCAAAGCCAAGTAAGGGCGATTTCAGAGATGCTGCTGGTTAGAACTGAGTTGCTCCAATCAGTTAATTTTATTGGGGAAATTTCCAAAACTAAAATGTCGAATTGGGAAACATAAAAGTCTTTAATCTTCAGGGTTCGCCAGGGCACGACTTTAAATCGGGGCACAGACAAGCAGAACAGACCCATTTCCGCTCTGCCGAAGGCTAGCGCGCAGCTCCAACGGTTGCAGCGGAGCGCTTTAAAAGGGGATTGCAGCAATTTACGTCGGAGAGCTTGCTCCACCTTCCTGGCGCGAGTTTCATACGGTTCGTCGCGCGTGGATTCATCCCACCGCAAATTTGCTCCTGATGGAATCGAGCCTCGTCTACTTATGCATCGCAGGAGAACGGCGGCAGGAAAGGAGACACGCTACTAATTCAGACACTGGATACACGCCTGACGATTTCGCCGCAAGCGGCGTGGCGACCAAGTTCGAAACAGGATTTTGAAGGCTCTGCATGATACTGGCGCTCGAATATTAGTAGGGATGAGTGTCGAATCTGTTCCCAGTTCCAAACTTTATTTTTTCAAGGAGAGATTATGAAGAATGTGGGTTTGCTGTACGCCTGTGTCGTACTCATCGCGCTCAGCGGAGTTGTCTGTGCCCAGCACTCCGCATCAAGCCAGAACACAACCCTCTCGCAAATCGAGGACCACTATATTACCGATGCAGAACACGCGGTCTTGCCCCTGGCCGAAGCCATGCCCGAGGACAAATACTCGTTTGCCCCGACCAATGGACAATTTAAGGGAGTACGCACTTTTGCTGACATGGTGAAACATGTGGCGGTGTCAAATTACGGCATGGCATCGGCCATTCTTCACCAGAACATGCCCATCAAACTGGAAACCCAGGCGGACCTGGATGCAATTAAGGGCAAGGCTGAAATAGTACAGTTTCTGAAAGGCTCATTCGATTTCCTCCGCAAGGCACTTGGCAGCATCAATGAGCAGAACCAAACTGAGTTGGTTCAGGCCCCTGACAGCAGCAAACCGCTGGCACGTCTCGAAGTTGCGGATCGCGCCATAACCCATTGCTGGAACCATTACGGACAAATGATCGAATATTTACGCATGAGTGGAATTGCTCCCCCAGGAAGTCACTAGAACAGTTTCAAAAATTGGTGTGGGCACCTATCGGTGAAGGGCGCCGCAAAGGAGGCCAGGCGTGAAGTCAGCGCGAAGTCCACGACCACGGCGGGTAGTGCGATTCGGAGATTGGCCACCAACTCCGCTGCCTACGATACTCCAGGCCAACCGCGAGACCTCCCCGGCGGTGTTTTTGCGTAGGGAACTCTTCTGGTTTTTTGCGGAGATTTTGCCAATTGCCAATTGCTAATTTGCTTTCCAGCTAACCGCATGTCACGTTTCCGGTCTAAAACTGCCAGAGGGATCTTTGTGTCAAAACTACGCATGGCTCTCCACTGACTGCTCGCTAAGCTGTTTGGAACCAGTGGATACTCAAACGCATCGAGGCGTTGGGTGTTTCTTCCGATGACCCGATGCACCGATGACCCGATGACCCGATTGCCAACACGACCAAAATGCCGGAAGCAGTTAGTGGCTTTTATGAACTACGCCCTCGGCGTAGCGACCCGGCTGAGGTTTGGCTGATTGTGCTCGCAGCGGTGTTCCTGGTAGCGCAAGAGAAGCAGGCAGCAAGATATCTCTTACCTTTTCCGATTGGCGCCAAGGTCTATGTTCTGCAGGGCAATAATGGCCCCTGGGGACACACCAAAGAGATTGCTTACGCCTACGACTTCAAGATGCCCATCGGCAGCGATGTATGCGCCGCACGTTCCGGCGCCGTCGTGAAGACTGAAACACGCTTTATCGACGGCAATCGTACGCCGGGCCAGGAAAACTTTATTTTTATTGATCATGGCGATCGAACCTTCAGCCGCTACTACCACCTGACCAAGGACGGTGTTTTGGTGAAAGTCGGAGACCATGTGCAGGCCGGCGACAAGATCGGCAGGAGTGGTAATACAGGCGCCAGCGCAGGGCCCCATCTGCACTTCGACGTCACGGAGAAATGCCCTGAGTGGGGCTGCCAGACTATTCCTGTCGAATTCAGCAACGCCGCACAAAATCCGCTCCAGGCCGATAAGGAATATCAGGCGCTGCCGCCAGGAAAATAACACATACCGCAGCAAAGACTTAACTGCCCAGTACGTCAGCGATCTGGCGATGTTCATGACACATAGCCACGATGTCCTTCGCTCACCCCGTGTGGCGAAACGAGTCTATGTGGAGAAGGGGGACTCCGATGCCAAATCACACCTTCACTCGATACATCGTTGCCGTCCTCATCGTTTTTTGTCTCACAGTAGGGACGAGCACCGCGCGCAGTCCGAAGGATCAGCGGAGCGAACTGACTCCCGACAGCAAGAAAGCGATTAGGGCGGCAATTGAAAGCTATCGAACGGCGTGGCTCGCGAATGATGCTAAGCGTGTATTGAAAACCCTGACTGACGATGCGGTGCTGCTGCCCGCTCATGGAACGCCTGCGGTGGTGGGGATAGCTGCAATTGAAAAGTATTGGTTCGCGCCCGGAGGGCCCGTAACAACCGTCACCGGACTGAACATCACAGTTGATCAGATCGGCGGAAATGGGACCGTGGCGTTCGCTCGCGGACTAGACGAGGTCGCATGGACGGTCACTCAGGACGGTGTAACGCATCGGCATTTTCATCCCGGAACCTATCTCAATGTGATGAAGAAGTTGCCCGACGGTACCTGGCGGATCCAGGTCCACATGTGGGATGACGGTCCCGAACGCGTGGACTGAGCAGAACAGAAATCCGCGCTCGTAGCCGGGCCCTCCAATACCGTTCAGCTCAGAAAAGAAGCTGTTGCCGCCACGAATGTGGCCTCGCCGTTGCGCTCGCTAACCTTAAACGCTCTCTGTCATTCCGCAGTCCCCGTTGTTGCTTGAAAACTCGATTAATTAGATGAGTGACTTAGTGGTAATCGGATCCAAACTTCCTGTCCATCCTGTCCATAAAAACGCAGAAGCTTGTTCTACTGGATAGACAAAACAGAACTACATAGATAAGGATCAGACAGGATAGAAAATCCGGAACACCGCCTTGATTTGGTTGAATCTATGGATTATCTATCCTGTAATCAGTGACTTGAGAAAAATGGAAAGGTCGAATCTCTTCCTCTCCGCCAGAATTTTCTGGACTTGGGCTGGCCCGAAGCCTCGTCACATCTATTAAATAATATAACAATTATTATCAATTATAGATTGACAACATATATAAAGATATGATCTACTGAAGATGGAGCCCCCAGGGGCTGCCGTAGTATTTGGATCTTTGACAACTGAATATTGAGGCGTTAGAAGGCGTGAGCGCAGTGGGAGCCTTCTGCCGAAATCCTGAGCGGCAGTCGAAGGATCTGCTGTTAGGGAGAAGCCGCGCCTGCGATTCACATCGCGCACGGGCCGGAGAAGTGTAATCGGCGCTCGCACAAGCGAGGGCGAGCGCCGAGGGAGAAGTGTGGGCGCGAGCCTTTACCGAATCGCGCGTGCAGCCGGAGAAGTGTGTCCGGTTTCCGCCGCCTTTAACCGTTTGTCCCGCAACAGACACGGAACAAAAAAGCCCTCAAAAAGCAACTAAGTCCTGAGCTGCCAGCAGCTTGCGCAGATGTTACGGATACAGCATAGGTCTTTTTGCAAAATGTGTACTTACTGGTTAACACCCTGGCTCATCCCCAATGTTTATGCGGGTTGCCGAAGCTCCGCTGTGGCGGATGGTCCTTCGTGGTTGAAGGTTTTGGGTTCCCTGTGGCCTGTGGCCTATGGCCTATGGCCTGTGGCCTATGACCTGTGACCTAACCTTTTGGGTTCCCTATGGCCTGTGGCACCGCTGCTAAAAAAGTAGCGCTACCAAAACCCCTCCCGCTACCTCTGCCGCTACCAGGTTTTCGCTGATGACAAAGGAGTTAGAGGAATGGTAGCGGCAGTAGCGGCAAAAAGGCCTTTTCTGAGATTTATTGACCAGAGAAGTAAACATCCGCTGGTTTTACCCAGCGCGAGTTTTTGGGGACAGGTCGGTTTTGATCCTGAGCCACGAGTCAAAGGCCAATGGTTTTGTTTTTGTAGTATCCGCTCAAAAGGTTTTCCTTCGTAATAGAAAATTTCTTGCCTTTGGTCTTGTTTCATCCGGTATCTGCGTTCATCGAGCGCCGAATCAGCGGCGAAAAGGTTTTGCTGTTTTTTTGCCCTTCCTGTGGCCGATGACTTAGCCTGTGACTTCTTTCTAAGCCATTTAGGATCAACAAATGCTTTTTTGTCAAAAGTGGATGCTCACGTCAACGGTTTTCCGATGACCCGATGACCCGATGACCCGATGACCCGATTGCAGGCACGAGACCCGATTGCAGGCACGAGATAAGTTCGTTGTCGGGCGAGTCATAGCTTGTTCAATCCGGCCTGCCGGTGGCGGGGCTAAGGCCTCAACACACTTGACACAGAGTCTTAAAATATTAAGACTTAAGGAACAGCGATCACAGGAACCGGTGGCAGACCTTCCTTACGCGGAACGGCGGTGCACTTGAAAGTTCTGGAAAATCATCACACAGATACCCGCGTCTCAGACCAGGCAAGAAACTGGAAAACCGACTCGTATTCTGCCCACGTCAATCCTCAATGGGTGCGCTTGCTCGAGCTGTTGCAGATGAACGTGCAATACACCCGTTGTGAAGGAGCCGAGCTTCACACCGCCGATGGAAACTGCTTTCTGGACTTCCTGTCCGGATACTGTGTTCACAACCTGGGCCACAACCATCCCAAAGTGATTGCAGCTCTGCATGACGAGCTCGACCGCCACGGCCCTGCCATGCTTCAGAGCCATGTGCCGGAACTGGCGGGCACGCTTGCGGAGAAGCTCTGTACCCTGGCCGGCGGCCGCCTCAGCAAAGTTTATTTTTGCAGCTCCGGCAGTGAGGGAATAGAGGCTGTCATCAAGTTTGCCCGCGCCCACACCGGCAGATCGGGATTGCTCTATTGCAGCGGAGCGTTTCACGGGCTCACCTGCGGTGCGCTCTCGCTGATGGCCGATTCTTCCTGGGCGCAGGATTTTGGCCCGTTGTTGCCCGGCTCACAGGATGTGCCCTTCAATGATCTGCCGGAACTGGAGAAGATGCTGGCCACGAGGGAATTTGCGGCCTTCATCGTCGAGCCGGTGCAATCAGAAGCGGGTATTCGCATTCCCGACGACAACTACTTGCAAAAAGCGCAATCATTGTGCCGGCGTTATGGATCGCTATTTGTCCTGGATGAAGTTCAAACCGGAATGTTTCGCACCGGACCATTTCTGGCGGGACAACATTACCAGGTCGATCCAGACATGGTGGTGCTCGCCAAAGCTTTGAGTGGCGGGTTGGTTCCCTGTGGCGCTGTGCTCATGACGGATGCGATCTATCGCTCTGTTTACAGCTGTTTGAGCCGCGCCATCGTTCACACTTCAACTTACAGCCAGAATGGACTCTCCATGCGCGCGGCGCTGGCAGCATTACGCGTGTGCGAGGAAGAAAATCTTGGTGATCGCGCCGAAATGATGGGCGCTCTTCTGCGCCAGGAACTTTCTGCGGCGCTGGCTGGATTTGAAATGGTGCGCCAGGTGCGCGGGTTGGGAATGTTGACTGGAATAGAGTTTCACAGTCCCAAAAGCCTCAAGCTGAAAGTCCCGTTCGAAACCTTTCAGATCATCCACTCCGCCATGTTTGGCCAGATGCTGGTCATGCGAATTTTTCGCGGTCACAGAATTCTCACGCAATTGTGCGGCAATAACTTCCTGGTGCTGAAGGCTGCGCCTCCTCTGATCGTCAGCCAAGCCCAGATCGAACGTTTTGTGATTGCTGTCCGGGATGTGATGGAGTTCATTCACTCCTCCGGCTCCTTCTGGCGCGATGCCCTGCGGCTGGCTCACCGCACGTTGAATATCTGACCCATGCCAAATTCGATGAAACAAAACTTCGATGTTGACGTGCTTGTAGTGGGCGGCGGTCCAGCCGGACTAGCGGCCGCTATCGCTGCCCGCCAACATGGGCTGAGCGTGCTGGTAGCTGATTGTGCCACTCCTCCCATGGATAAAGCGTGCGGCGAAGGGCTCATGCCGGATGCGCAGGATGCTCTACAGCAGTTGGGCCTGCGCATTCAAAGTACCGAAACGGGAATATTCCATGGTATCAAGTTCATTGGGCCGGAAGGCGCAGTGCTGGCCCGGTTTCCGCGTGGCCAAGGCATTGGCATCCGGCGTACCTTGCTGCATCAGTCTTTGCTGGAGCAGGCGGTGAGTCGAGGAGTTAAAACCGCTTGGGGCACGCGCGTATGCGGACTTGAGGATGCGGGTGTCCGACTGGGCCGCCAGGTTGTGCGCCCGCGCTGGCTGGTGGGAGCGGACGGCCAACATTCCCGCGTGCGCAACTGGGCCGGCCTCTCCCTAGCTCGAGAGCACACTCAGCGCGTAGGTGTCAGGCAGCACTTCCGCGTCGAACCCCTGAGCGATTTTGTCGAAATTTATTGGGGAGCGGAAGGCCAGGCCTACGTCACACCCATTGGAAAAAAAGAAATCTGCGTGGCCCTGATCTCACGCAAAAGATTCCCGACATTTGATGCCGGAATCGCTCAGTTTCCTGAGCTTGCGCAACACTTGCAAAGGGCAGAGCGGTCTACGCCCGTGCGCGGAGCGATCAGTATTTCTCGATCGTTGAAGTGCGTGGTTCGAGGCCGGATTGCCCTGATTGGCGAGGCTTCGGGCTCCGTGGATGCGATTACCGGTGAAGGACTGGCGATGGCCTTTCGTCAGGCGCAGGCGCTTGGCCGGGCACTGGCGGCAAACCATCTTTCGCTTTACCAGGCGGCTCATCGGGAAATTTCCAATCTTCCATCATTTATGGCCCACAGCATGTTGCTCATGGACAAGAGTTCCTGGGTGCGTCAGCATGCCTTGCGCGCGTTTGCCAGAAAGCCGGCATTGTTTGAGAGACTGCTCTCCATGCACGTAGGCGAGCTGAGCTTGAGAAATTTCGGGATTCGAGGAATTCTTAATCTTGGCTGGCAACTCCTGATCGCCTGATGGTTGCAACGAGAAAGAAAATCAAATCGTCTGCCCCGGCTTCGCCAAACGGCCCTCCTCACCGTTAGAATCATTGGCGATTGCTGCATCGAGATCTGAGGTGTTTTCTTCCGATGACCGGGGTCCCCGACGCACGCTTCGCGTGGCGGGGTGGTGGTGACCCGATTGCATGCACGATCAAATGCAGGAAATAGGTTAAATGCGCTGCATTAACCGAGTCTGAATACCACCTCATATGGAGCCTTCATGTTCAAGATGCTTATTCGGATTGCGTTGAAGACTGTTGTTCTGGCAGCGCTTTCCTCTTCAGTGCTTGCACAGCAGTCGAGCAACCCTGCTCTGCAGGACGTAATCCGGACTTTGTTCGGCGCGCATGAGTTCCAGCAGACAGCCATTGCGCCCGACGGCCGGCAAGTGGCCTGGGTAGAGAAGCTGGTGGACAAGAACGGCGTCCCCAGCGGAGCAAGCGCAATCTATTTTTCGGACCTGAAGACTCCGGCAACTCCGCGCCGGATCAGTGCTGCAAGCGGTGGAACTGCTTATGCCGAAGGGTCCATCGCGTGGTCGCCGGACAGCAAACGTCTGGCATTTCTCTCCGATGCCGGCAAACCCGGCCAGCAGCAGCTCTATGTCGTTGACCTTGGCGCCGGCCGGCCAAGGAAGCTCACGCAAGTAGTCGGCTTCCTTGACGCTCCCGGCTGGTCGCCCGACGGGAAGACACTGGCGTTACTCTTCACGGAAAATGCTACGCGCGCATCGGGGCCGCTGGAGGCGGAGACTCCACAAACCGGCGTGATCAAAGATGCAGTTACCGAACAGCGCCTGGCCCTGGTAGATGCTGATCGCGGCGGCCAGCTTCGCCAGATTTCTCCGGCAGACATGTACGTGTACGAATATGACTGGTCACCAGATGGCAAACGCTTTGTGGTAACCGCTGCGCCCGGTAATGGCGATGATAACTGGTACATCGCGCAGCTCTACACCCTCGCTGCCGCAGGCAGTGAGATGAAGTCCATCTACAAGCCATCACTGCAAATTGCCGTGCCGGCATGGTCGCCGGATGGAAAATCGGTCGCATTTATCGGCGGCTTGATGAGCGATGAGCCTTCCGTAGGCGGGGATATCTTCGTGATTCCAGCCACCGGCGGCGAAGCCAGAAATGTCACGCCGGAAATGAAGGCCTCAGCGAGCTGGCTGACGTGGACGGGCAACGGCAAAATTCTTTTCGGGGAATGGATCGATGGCGGCGCCGGACTCGCCAGCGTGGATGTAGACACCGCAAAAACCCAAACCTTATGGAAGGGTGACGATGAAATCACCGCAAACGGCTGGGGTGTAGCTGTATCACTTGCCACTGATGGAAAAACCACTGCGGTCATTCGCCAATCGTTCAGCCATCCTCTGGAGGTATGGGCTGGGCCGATGGGCGACTGGAAGCAGATCACCACCCGCAACGCCAGTCTCAAGCCCGCATGGGGCGAGGCCAAAAGCATTCACTGGTCGAACGAGGGATTCAATCTGCAAGGTTGGTTGATGTATCCTCGCAATTTCGATCCCGGCAAAAGGTATCCTATGGTCGTATTCGTGCACGGCGGGCCTGGCTCCATGGCGCATCCGTACTGGCCAGGCTCTCACAGCTTTGGTGTTGCCCTTTCTGCAGCGGGTTACTTTGTGTTCTTTCCCAATCCTCGCGGGAGTTTCGGAGAAGGCGAGGTATTCACGCGCGCCAACGTCAAAGATTTTGGCTATGGCGACTGGCGAGACATTCTCGCCGGCGTAGACCAGACGCTGAAGGAAGCTCCCATTGACGAGCACCGCCTTGGTCTCACAGGCTGGAGTTATGGCGGCTACATGACTATGTGGGGAGTCACGCAAACCAATCGTTTTGCAGCTGCCGCAGCCGGCGCAGGCTTGTCCAACCTTCAGAGCTACTATGGCGAGAACCAGATTGATCAGTGGATGATTCCATTCTTCGGTGCTTCCGTTTATGACGATCCCGCCGTTTACGCCAGGAGCTCACCCATCACCTACATCAAGAATGCAAAGACGCCCACACTGATCGTCGTCGGCGACAGCGACGGCGAGTGTCCTACGCCGCAGTCGTACGAATTCTGGCACGCTCTGAAAACTCTGGGCGTGGAGAATGAATTCGTGGTCTACCAGCACGAAGGCCATTCCTTCGCCAACCCTGACCACCAGAAAGACGTGATCGAACGCGTGGCAGCATGGTTCGATCGCCATTTGAAATGATTTTGTTACCCGGATTTCGCTGATAATAAGGGCGCTCGCTGTGTCACCGCGAGCGCCCTTTCGGTTCTCTCCGGCTTCTACCTTGGGCAAACGGCTTCGCTGCCATTTCCCTGATAAGTACACACGCCTTGCCCATTGCGTGTATCAATCGCATCATAAATCGCATACACGCTGTACAGGTGGTTATAGTTGACATTGGGAATTGTGTTAACCCAATTGCCATTCGTGTCCGGCGTCACCGTGCTGCCCTGGTGGACATAACAGGACTTGACGAAGCCGGGTTTGGGATCGCCGAATACGGCGTTATTGCAGGCGACTGTGCCAATGACGCCGGTATGCATCGTATAGACGCCACTCGCACCGTAAACCACATTTCCTGCGCCACTGAAGCGGCACGTTTGATTTTCATTGGCACACAGCGTATATCCCGCTGGGCCGCTGTCTTTGATGTAGCAAGACTTGTGGACACCGGGTAATGGGTCTCCAAAGACGGTGTAACTGCAGGAAATGCCACCCGTGACGCTGCTCCAGATAGTGAACGTGTTATTGGCGCCATACGCAACGTCACTTGTGTTATTGAAGCTGCAAGGCTGGCCTTCATTGCCGCAAAATGTGAATCCATCAGGCCCGCCGCCGGTTCCACCAGTCACGTCCGACCACCAAAGGGTTACACCCGTTCCCGATTGTGCGCCACTCGAACCCCCGGCCACAGC
The DNA here is from genome assembly GCA_036522215.1 of Candidatus Angelobacter sp. Lineage (GTDB taxonomy): Bacteria > Acidobacteriota > Terriglobia > Terriglobales > Acidobacteriaceae > Angelobacter. The sequence continues at coordinate 10,979 of DATDGH010000268.1, forward strand.
CAAAGTTCCGGAAGGCGTGGGATAGTACCAGGGCGGCATGATCGCTGATAACCACGCCGTCTCATTGCAATACCCGGCAGTTACTCCGTTGTAGGAGAAGGTGCTCGACGTCACGCCGGAATAAACTGCCTGAACATCATAGCTGTGGCAGTAGTTGGAAGAGGGAATCGTATTCGCCCAGGTCCCATCCGCCATTGGGGTTGATTGGGTCGCAATCTGCGTCCAGGGTCCGTTCGGGAAACTGACAGTGGTATCTCGCCAGGACACCTGCACATTCCCAGTCCCGCGGATGGCAGAGCCTTGCACCGTGAGTGTGTTAGGAGGACCATAACTCACGCCCGAGGGCTTCACCCAGGAGACAGTGATCGAAACCGTGCTCCAGATGCTGTTTCTGAAGTCTCCTCCGCACATTTCAGCCGGATTGGCCGAACAGGGTGTATTGCATTGCTCTTCAGGCACTGGATAGCGACCCAGGTTATTGCCACCGAAGCACTCTCCACCGTACTGGAGTCCGGCATACAGTAGGCCGGAGTTTGCCGCTTTGAGTTGGCAGCTCTCGACTGTCTCGCCGCCAGCAGAGAGGAGTGACGGCAGGGCCCGCCCGCTGTCATCATCCCAACAGCCAAGGTAATACGGCGGCGGAGGAGTAAGTGTGAAAACTGGATTAGGTGTTACGTCGCCGAACCAGTTGCCGTCCTGTACCATTTGCCATTGGAAGTTGGTGGTGATACCAGGTGCCTGGATGACGAAGAGAAAAGTCACCCAAGCGCCGGGTACGACATAGTTTTGCAAGGGAACACTTGCCACGCCCCAAGAGGTGTTGTAAGCGGGATTCTGGGGAGCGAGCCGATAGTGGGTGGTGTCCCATGTGGTGTTTCCGGTGTTCTGCATTGTCACCGAGGCGTAATAGAGCAAGCCGCCAAACATGGATGTTGGAAGACCCTGGCCGACGAACTGCGCTCCATGGACTGCTGGCATGAAGGTTGCTGTGACGCTGGTGTCATCGTTCATAGCCACCGTGCACGCACTAGTACCAGAGCAAACATCTCCCGACCATCCGGTGAAGACCGAACCTGTAGCGGCTTGGGGAGTTAAGGTCACAATTGTGCCGCCGTCGAAATCGGCGGAGCAGGTTGGACTGCAGCTAATGCTTCCTGAATCCGAAGACACAGATCCAGCGCCGGTCCCGTCCATGGTCACCGTAAGTGTGGTTTTCGCGCACAGTGTCCTGCGAATGGCCAAGAGAACGTCGAAGCGATAGGGTGGCGATGTAAGAGATTTGGGAGTGGTAAACGTTGAGCTGTTGGGGTTCAAAACCGTCATTGTGCTCGGATCGATCCAATATGCTTTGAAGACGCCA
>DATDGH010000269.1:0-2550 GCA_036522215.1 Candidatus Angelobacter sp.
GGGACGACAACTTGATCGGTACATCCAACTGGCCGGGACGCTACTTTGGCGACTACTCTACCTGGTTGCCGCTGGAGAAGCAGGCCATGCGCCTGGTCAAGGGACGCGTGCTGGATATCGGCTGCGGAGCCGGACGCCATGGACTCTATCTCCAGCAAAAGGGTTTTGACGTGACCGGGATCGACAATTCTCCTGGAGCCATCAAGGTGTGCAAACTGCGCGGCCATAAGAAAGCAAGGCTGATGTCCGTCACGGACATTCATCGGTTCAAAAAAGAGTCCTTCGACACCATTCTGATGATGGGCAACAACTTCGGATTGTTCGGGGGTTACAAACAGGCCCGCCGCCTGCTCCAGCAGATGCACAGGATTACTTCGCCTGCCGGGCAGATCATTGCTGAAACCGTGGATCCTTATTCGACCACCGATCCCATACACATCGGCTATCTTCGCTTCAACCGCCGTCGTGGACGCATGGGTGGCCAGCTACGCATACGCCTGCGCCACAACCAGATCATTGGCCGGTGGTTCGACTACTTGCTGGTCTCCCAGAAAGAACTTAAGAAGATATTGAAAGGCACAGGCTGGCAGATCGCCAGGATTCTCCAGGACAACGGACCGGGGTATACGGTCATTCTCACCAAGCAGCGGATTAGCCGGGTCGCTACGCCAAGGGCGTAGTTCATAAAGGTCTCTAACTGCTGTCCTGCGTTTTGGTCGTGTTTGCAATCGGGTCACCACCACCCCGCCACGCGAAGCGCGCGTCGGGGACCCCGGTCATCGGGTCATCGGTGCATCGGGTCATCGGAAGAAACACCCAGCTGGAGGCTTTTGCTTTTGGTTAGGCCTTTGCCAATCAACCACCAACTACTTCTGATCCGTCAGAACATCACCATTTTCGCCGTGCCGGAAAGCTCCGTGGTGGTGTAAGTCTCAGTCTGACCAAGGTTCATTGCTGGTATGACTGAAAACTTATGGGCAGTCGTGATGGCGACCGTGTGAATCTGGGCTGGGGAGAACTCCTCCAGTCTCACCGACGGCACCAACAACGTAAACATTGTTGATCCTGCGTCTACGGTCATGTGAATCGTGACCGTCACCAGAGTGCCAAATTCTGATTTCACCTGCCGAATCTCCTTGCCTTTGAACGATAGGTTCTGGCTGCCGTCCTGGTAAGAGAAGTAGGGCTGTCCGTTTTTGCTTGTGGTCGTATAGGTGACATGCAACTGGCCGCCGGTTAGCTCATATACATCTGGAGGTACGATTTGCCTGCTGGTGGCTTGTGGGTTAGCAATGTTGGCTGTCAAAAACACCAGCAGGAATGAGAGAAAGATTCGGCTTTTCATAACATGAGCCTATCAAAGGCAAACCACAAAGGGCACGAAGGAAGGGCAAAGCGCCAGGCGCAAGCGCTGTCTTTATAATCTCCCTGGTGAAACTGACTGAGGCCAGCCATGAAACTTAGAGAGAAGGTCGTCATCGTCACCGGCTCCGGGGGCGGCGGATGCGGCCGCGCCATCGCCTGCCGCTTTGCCCGTGAGGGCGCCGCCGTTGTGGTATCAGACATTAATCAAACCGGCGGCCAGGAAACCGTTCGCCAGATCGAGGGCGCCGGGGGTCGCGCAGCATTTCTGCGCACGGACATGCAGGTGGAAACTCAAGTTCGCGATCTGATCGCCTTTGCCGAGAAAACTTTTGGCGGCTTGCACATCCTGGTCAACAACGCCTCCGGGCCTGAGTTTCGCCCTGACGTGCCCCTCGAATTCTGGGCTGCCATCATCCAGACAGAGCTTCTGGGGACCATGTTCGCCACCCGCTTTGCCCTTGACGCCATGCGCCGCAGCGGTGGCGGCTCCATCGTCAACATGAGTTCCATCTCCGCGCTCCCCCACGGCCGCAACAGCGGATCACCCGCCTATGACGTGGCCAAGGCCGGCGCCTTCCGGCTCGCTACCGGGCTGGCCCCGCTCCTGGAAAAAGAAAACATTCGCATCAACTGTCTGGCGCCGGGCTGGATTGCCTCACCCGGGCCGCTCGAATACTGGCAGTCGCTGACGCCGGAACAGCGCCGCCAGCGTGGCGTCCCTGCGCGGCTGCTCCAGCTTGATGAGGTTGCGGACATCGTCCTGCGCCTGGCGACCGATGCCTCCCTCTCCGGTCGCATCCTCCTGTGGTGGTCAGAGGACGAGCCCCGCCTCATCCCGGCCGGCGATCCTGGTTATTCCGTTCTGGAACCATTTCCGCGCTAATTTTTCCTTGCTCACCTAGATCTGCTAGGGTAGTCTAACAAGGGTAGCTAATCTATGGCTGACGAAACCGCAAAGACCGAACTCCTTCCCGGAACGCTCGACCTGCTGCTGTTAAAGACGCTTTCGCTGGAACCCATGCACGGCTACGGCATTGCCTTGCGCATCAAGCAGATCTCCAAAGACGTCCTGCAGATCGAGGAAGGCACGCTCTATCCTGCCCTGGGGCGGCTGCTGCTGAAAGGCTGGGTGAAAACCGAGTGGCGGCGGACGGAGAACAATCGCCGCGCGCGCTACTATCGCCT
>DATDGH010000270.1:0-2480 GCA_036522215.1 Candidatus Angelobacter sp.
GCAAATTCCGGAAACGCGCTTCCACATCAAGAACGATGGTTGAGGCTTGGCCGCGTCGGAATTGCTTGCCTGAACCCGGGTCGGAAGTATGGGGACCATAGCTCCCGGCCTGCTCAGGCCAAGCTAAGACTCATTTTTATAGCATTTTGGAGAAACCAAGGTCAACCAATCCAGCATCGGGCAGGAGATCTCGACTTTTCAACTGCTCAAATTTACCAGGTCGAAAATCACTTGGGACACGCAAATTCAAACGTACAGACGGTGCACCGTCTCCGCGCCAAAGGCGCGCACTCTTTGCCCCCTCAAAAACGATCAAAAACGTTACTGTCTGTCTACCATTTAGTCAACAGGTTTTTGCGCGCAAAAAATACGTCCCCAAAGGGGTTATTCCTGCGGCAGATTCATGACAGCGTGTTTCACAATAGCGCTTTGAAAGGGCACCGGCTTTAGTCGAACAAGACGTCGAACTCTGAAAGCAGCGTGAGCAACCGGTCTGCGTCCGGATCGCCATCCAGTTCGCGCACTGCCTGAGCGCCAACACTGCTGCCCTGTGGAAACTGGTTGGCCGCCACCGCCTCCCGCACCCGCGGCAGGAAGACGAACTGCAGCCACTGGTTGAAGGTCATGGTGTCCATGGCGAAGGCTTGTTTGAAGTTCAGTTGTTCGGGGCGAAGAGGCTTGTCTTGCCACATCCCTGTGCTCCTCATTTCGCCCTCAATCTCATCTGCGTAGCGGGCAACACTCTGCTGCAGCGGCGTCGGCATGGGTGAATTCTCGATGTGAATAAGAATATCAAGGAACGCAGTTTATCCCGATCCCGCCGATCTGAAAGCAACAGTTCCACTCTCGAAGGGGGCTTTTGGAGACGGGCGGGAGAGGGATCCCTGCGATCTTCCAATCTTCATCGCGTAGCCTACGATGTCGGCATTAAGTCCACTCCGTCCACTATGTCCACCGGATTCTATCCATGCCCAAAAAAGAAATTGTCGCAAAATGCAAATCGGGAAGAAAGTTTTGTCTTGACATCCGAAGGTACGAAGCACAGAATTCCGCCTAATCAAACAGAGCCAGTTTGAAGCACGACAGTAAAAAAGGGATCACTACCCTTTTGCCGTTTTTGGGAGCGTGGGGGCGCTTGTGTCGAAGCGGCAATTCCGCTGAGGCGGATTGCTGGATCGGCGCCCATGGTGTCGCAGTGTAGCCGTGACGGAGGATTGCAAGCACATCATGCCGTCTCCATCAACATTGGCATATTGGGAAGGCCTGATTCTGATTGTGGGCCTGTTTGGTGTCGTATTCTGGAAACTCTGCTCCGGGGACATCGACCTTGATCAGCTATTCGAAGGGGATAGCGGAAAAGAGGACGACCCAGCTTCCTCTGTCAGTGCCGGACGGGTGCAGATGTTTCTGGTGACTATCTCGGTCGCGTTTTATTACCTGATGCAGGTAATCCAGAATCCCACGGAATTTCCCACACTGCCTCCCAGGCTCGTCGCTGTCCTCGCCGGCAGTCACGCTATATATCTGGGTGGCAAAGCACAAGCCATGCTGTCGGGACGATTCCGGGATCTTTTCGATAGGAGAGCACAATGAAAACAATTGAGTTTTGGTTAAGCTTGATCGGAGCCATCGTCCTGGCCTTCATCATCGCCATCTGGGTCCCCGGCGATGCTCAAGAGAAGGTTACCAAATCGATTGAGTATGCCGGGCTGATCATCGTTTTCCTGTTTGGATTCATGGTCCTCGCAGGAATCGCTAGCGGAAAGATCGATATCAGCAAGCTGCTAACTGAGGATGGCGGTGGCGCCAGCATGTCCCGGTTCCAGTTGCTTGTCTTTACTTTTGTGATCGCACTCAGCCTCTTGCTCATTGTTGTAAACAATAAGACCTCATTTCCTGATATCCCGGCCAACGTGCTCCTGCTCCTGGGAATCAGCGCCACAACGTACGGGGTAAGCAAGGGCATTCAAGCAAGCTCTGACCAGGGCCTCAAGGGCAAAGACAGCACCAAGCCCCCGAATCCATAGGCGGTTAACCTTGATGAGAATGAGCGCCCCTTACAAAGGAGATAGTTATGGCTAAGTCTCGACACACCTTCGCGCGTCACGTTGCTCCGTTTGCGCCACTGGCCCTGGCCCTCGCGATGAACCCTGGCGTGCAAAATAGCGCGAAACCCAGCACCAGCGCTACGCCTGCCACCGGTGCTTTCGTTCCCGCATGTACCCTGCCTTTTAAAGGCGCCGCAGTTCCGGCCATCGACGGCAAATGCAGTATGAAAGGTGGCAGCTCTGACCCTGCCAAGCAGGCGGAAAGCGCCTCGAAAAACAACTTCTGTGTCGAAACCAACTCACCGGAAGTTTTTAATCACCAGCAACTGGCTGATCTGCAAACCAAGTCCACGAATGCCAATTTGCCAAAAAGCATTCCCGATCGCAAGGTGCTGGACGACATGGGAGAGGGCAAGTATGTCAGTTATGTGG
>DATDGH010000271.1:0-9663 GCA_036522215.1 Candidatus Angelobacter sp.
GGAGCAATGGGCCAAGGAGAGGGATCTACCGATAGCGGCAGTAGTTGATACTTAGTAGTTGGTAGTTAGTCTTTTTAGTTTACCTCGAAGCGAAGCGAGAGGTCCCTACCCGCTTCCTGGTCACATCGAGCCACGATTTTGAACACTCACGTTACCTCTGATCTGAAATGGTTTAGCTCAGAACAACACCCGCAAAAAGCAGCCGCTCCTTTCAGGGCTTCCGCATGCATCAACCATGCCCACCTCGCACCAGCACTCAGCCCACCATGTATGCGGGCTGAATGCTGATTGCTTACTTCTGTGCCTTCTCCTCCCGCACCAAATTTCCGTCCGCGTCAATCTTGTGAACTTCACCCAGGTTCAAATCGCGAATGCCGCTCTCCACCTTGCTCATATCGCCAACCACCACCCAGACCAGGTGATTGGGCAGGATCAGCCGCTTAGCTACTTCATTCGCGCTCTGTGGAGTCACAGCCAGCGCTTTCTCGGTGAAGGTGTTGTAGTAATCCTCCGGCAAATTGAACTGAAGGATAGTGCTATAGGCTCCGGCAAGTTGCTGTACGGTTTCAAAATTGCCGGCCATGGATAGCGTGTCGTTATTCTGAGCATCCTTGAGTTCGTCTGCTGAGATAGGTTTGCTGCCCACCAGGTTGTTGTATTCCTTCACCAGTTCCGCCAGCGATTCCTTGGTCTTATCAGTCTGCACGGGAGAGAAGCTCACATAAGGACGCTGGCCGCGAGCTGCTGGAAGCACGCTGCGCACGCCGTAGGACCAATGCTTGTCTTCGCGCAGGTTCATATTGATGCGCGAGCTGAAGGTGCCTCCGAAGACATCATTGACTAACTCTAGAGGAATGGACTCGGAATCATTTCGCGGCGGTGCCAACTGGCTGGCAAAGATCACGCTTTGTCCGGAGCCCGGGCGGTCGATCAGGTATACCACCGTCTTCTGCGGCTGCTCCACTTGAGGCAAGCTCTTTTTGGGAACATCACCCGCCTTCCACGGGGCAAACAGCTGTTCCAGTTTGGGCTTGATTTCTGCCAGACTGACGTCGCCCACCACCAGCAAAGTTGCATTGTTAGGCTTGAACCAGTTCTCATGGAATCTGGCCAGATCTTCACGCTTCATCTTGCTCACGCTGGCTGACGTACCCGTTCCGGTGAAGGGCATGGCATAGGGATGGCCCTTGCCGTACAACAACGCCGGCACTACACGCAAGCCCATGGTCAGGGGCGTGACTTTCTCGCGGTCAATGGCGGCCAGACGCTCCTTCTGTATGCGCTCAAACTCCTTCTGCGGGAATGCCGGATGCAGGATGAGGTCGGCATAGATAGCCAGAGCCTGGTCCATGCTCACTTTCAGCGCGTTCAGGTTGACTACAGCAGAATCCACGCTGGCGGTCGCGGTGAAATTTGCACTCAATGCTTCCAGCTCTTCGCCGATCTTAAGTGAATCGCGGCTGGGTGTGCCTTCTTCCAGCATGCGTTGCTCAAAACTGGCTGTGCCCTGCGCGTCCGCCGGATCAGCAGAGTATCCACTATCCACCAGCAGGGTGAAGTTAACTACCGGAGCGCCGTGGCGCTCTGCCAGCACCACCTTCAACCCGTTCGACAAAGTGGCTTTCTGCATGGGAGGAAGCTGGATTGAGGGAGCGCTGCCGAGCGCCGGTTCTTTGGACCGGTCCAGGCCGGCAACAGTCTTGAAGCTGGGATACGGATGCACTTCCAGGATGTAATCGCCGTCGCTGAGCCAGTCATTGGCGGCTTTCTTTACCGTGGCGGGTGTGGCCGCTCGCACTTCTTTCAGGTAGTCCTTGTAGCAATCAGGATTGCCGGTGAACGTCTGGCAACGGGCAAGCACATCACTCTTGCCGCCGAAACCGCCAATGCGCTCCCCGATGCGGGCGTAATTGCCGAAGATCTGCGTTTTCGCCAGCTCCAGCTCGGACGCCGTAGGGCCGTTCTTGAGGAAGTCTTGCAGTTCCTCATCAGCGGCCTTTTCCACTTTACTCAGATCGGCGGCAGGTTTAGCAGTCAGGGTGAAATCGAACTGGCCACCGATTTCGTTATTGTCATCTGTCGCTATCGCGCTGGTAGCGGTCTGGTCTTTATAGACCAGGCGCTTATACAAACGCGAGGTCTTGCCCCGTCCCAGCACCTGTGCCACCAGGTCCAGCAATGCTTTCTCCGGCGATCCGTATTCGGGAACGTTCCACACCCGATACAGGCGCGCTTGCGGAACGCGGTCCTGCACCCACCCGCGATGCGTGCCGGTACCTTTGGCTACCCAGGTCTCCTGCTTGGCAATGGGTGGGCCGGCAGGAATATCGCCGTAATATTTCTCAACCTTTTCCCGCGCCTGTTGTGGAGTGATGTCTCCGGCAAGCACTACAGTTACGTTGTTGGGTCCATAATAGGTCTTAAACCACTCTTGCACGTCGCTCATGGACGCAGCATCCAGGTCTTTCATCGAGCCAATCACCGTCCATGAATAAGGATGGCCGACCGGATAGGTGTTCTCCACCAGAATCTGCTCCGTCACTCCGTACGGCTGGTTCTCACCTTGGCGCTTTTCGTTCTGCACTACGCCCCGCTGCAGGTCCAGTTTCTTCTGGTCCAGTACCCCCAGCAGGTGGCCCATGCGGTCGCTCTCCGCGAACAGCACATAATCCAGCATGGAGACAGGTACATTCTCGAAGTAGTTGGTGCGGTCGTTGTTGGTCGTGCCATTCAACGTGGTGGCGCCGGCCCGCTCCATGGCGTTGATGTAGGTGTGATTGAAATTGTCACTGCCGCTGAACATCAGGTGCTCAAACAGGTGGGCAAAACCTGTCTTGCCGGGCTTTTCATTTTTGGAACCAACGTGGTACCAGGTATTTACCGCCACGATAGGTGACTTGTGGTCTTCATGCACCAGCACCGTCAGGCCATTATTGAGCACGAACTTGGTGTAGGTAATCTCGGGAATAGGAATGTTCACAGCCGCCGCGGGCGCCGCTGTAGCTCTGGCTTTCTTGAGAGGTTTTGTCTGCGCGGCGGAAATGGACGCCAGCAGCACGGTGGCCAAAAACAGATTGACAAGACGGTAAACGAACCGGTTCTTCAAGGTGTTCCTCCGAATCAGCAAATCATGGCCGTTGGTTCCTTGGACCAACTCTTGCACACGTTCGCGGGTAATGTTGAAATTGAATGGATGGTCCCCCGGCGCTGCCACTCTCCTGGCTAGAGGAGCTCAACCGTATTTCCGGCGTTGGGAGTGCTGCTGATCTTACCAAGGTTCACAGTGTTTTGCCAGGATGAGTTCGGCGTGATTGCAGCCCCCAATGGAAGGATTGACGCTTCTGCCGCCATTCCGTTAGCAACTTCCGCCTCTCATTCGCCTTTGAATTGCGGCTTCCTCCGCTCCATGAAGGCCTTAACTCCTTCAGCAAAGTCGGGGTTGGAGGCACACTCGGCAAAACTAGCCACCTCCAGATCCATCTGCTCACCCAGGCTATGGTTGAACGAAGCATGTAACAGCTTCTTGGTGTTTCCATAAGCGCGGGTAGGGCCGGCCGCCAGACGCGCCGCCAGACTGGCCGCTTCGTTGTCCAGGGATGCTCGCGGCACAACCTTATATGCCAGGCCTAGCCGCTGGGCTTCTGCGGCCGGAATGCGCTCGCCCAGCATGGCGATTTCTTTGGCCCGTCGCAACCCCACCAGACGCGGCAGGAACCAGGTGGAAGAACCATCGGGCGTAGTGCCGAGATGAATGTAGGCCAGCGTGAAATAGCTGTCATCGGCGGCGACGACGAAATCGCAAAGCATAGTGAGACTTACGCCAAATCCGGCCGCCGCGCCCTGGACGGCGGCCACTACCGGCACATGTAGATTAATAAGTCTCTCAATCAGCGGGTGCAGCGCTCCCACGAACTCCTGAAAGCGTCCATGCAGTTCCACGGACGATTTCCCCAATTCCTGGTGAAACATCTTAACGTCGCCGCCGGCCATGAAGCTTGCGCCCGCGCCTTTGATAAGGATGCAGCGGACCGCGCGATCATTCGCTACCTTCTCCAGCACAGCAAAGAGGTCCTGCATCATCTCGTCGTTGAGTGCATTCAGGCTTTGCGGACGGTTGAGAGTGATTTCATAGACTCCGCCTTGCGAACTAGTAAGGACAGTGTTCATAGGCTTCTAGGTTACAGGAGAAGAGGGATACCAAACGCCACACCTGCCCCTTTTTCTTCCCATGACCCAGGTCTCCGGATCCGCCCGATTGTTCGCGTACGGAGATCGTACTAACCCGATTGCATTGGTTTTTCTTCCGATCACGCGCGATCAACCGATCACGGCGATCAACCGATTGCCAACGCGACCAAAATGCCGGAAAGCAGTTAGCGACTTTTATGAACTGTGCCCTTTGGCGTAGCGATCCGGCTGACTTTTGTCTTGAACCCGGATTGCTGTGGCGATACCATTCGCAAGCACAAGCCTTTCCATCCGGAGGTGCGGCATGAAACCCATGCTCATCCTGGTCCTTCTGCTGGCCACTTTGCCCGCTGGGGCGCAAGTAACCAAGATCATCATTCCTGCCGGTACGCCAGAGGACAAAGCCATCCAGGCAGCCAGCGCGGAGAATGATCCGCAAAAACGGCTGGCGATATGGCAGGACTTTCTGCAGAAGTTTGCCTCCAATCCCCAAGCTGTGGCCTATGGAAATTGGCAACTGTCACAGCAATACCTCGACCAGGGCGACACAGCCAAGGCCCTGGAATTTGGCGACAAGGCCATGGCGGCCCAACCCAACAACCTGGAGATCCTGGTTTCTCTGGCCGCAGCCGCGCAGCGAGTAAAAAATTACGGCAAGATTGTGGACTGCGCGGTGCAGGGCGGGACGGCTTTCAACGGTATCGCTCATCAGGCCAAGCCGGCCGGCATGGAAGATGATGCCTTCGCCATGAAAATCCAACAGGACCAGGAACCGTTTCGCTCTTCCTATGAATACCTGGAAGCCGCGGGAGTGAACGCCATCACCTCTGAGGAAGATGCAAAGCAGCGCATGGGCTACATCGAACGCTTCATGGTCGCCTTTCCCAATTCGCGACTCCAGGAGCAGGTCATGCAAATGGCTGTCTATACCCTGGCGCAGTTGAAAGACTCACAGCGCTTGACCCAGTTTGCGGACAAGGCACTGGCCGCAGACCCGAATGGCATGGGCACACTGGTAGTCCTGGCTGTCGCGTTTTCGGAGTTTCCCGAACCGGCATCTGCGCCGCGGGCGGAGGGATACGCGCGCAAGGCATTGCAGGTGCCCAAAGCGCAAAGCAAGCTGGATGACGCTCAATATCGTTTGTATTCCGGGCTGGCCCATTCCGCCCTCGGCTACGCGCTGATGCGCCAGGAAAAGACACTCCCGGCGATTACGGAATTGAAGAATGCCTCGGCAGATCTAAAGGGCCATCCCGACTCTTATGCCACGGCACTGTATCGCCTGGGATTCGCCTATGCCAAGACCGGCAAATTGCCCGAGGCGAGAGCCGCCCTGACCGAGGCAGCCGCTATTCAGGGTCCCTATCAGGAACCCTCCCGCGACCTGCTAACCAAAGTGAACGCTGCAGCCGCCAAGGGCCGGCCAAAGTAGGAGATAGAGACTGTGTTTTTGTAGTTTACCTCGAGTGAAGCGACAGGTCCCTATAGCTACGTAACCGTCTCGGACTGCGATTTTGAACGATCACATTATTTTTCTTGGGTTTTGCTCTTCACCCTGCATGAAAATCTTCGCGGGCTTGTGAACAATTTTGATTCTCTTCGTCTCTCATCCAAATTCGCGTTCATTCGCGTCAATTCGCGGCTAGATCATCTGCGGTAGGCGCCAATCTCACCAACCGCTGCTGGCGCAGCAGCTCGATTCCCGCCAGGCACGCCAAGTGTGGCGGAACACCTGCAACGTCCACTTTGCGTTGCTGAAACTCCGCTGTAATCTCTTTCACTGTCAGTCTGCCTTCGCAAAGACCAAGCAATTCCGCGGAAAGCGCGCTGAGCTGACGAACTTCCGCCTCCCCCGCCGGAGTCCTGCGAATTGCCAGCTTCACCGGCTGCTCCGGTATATCTTGCAGCGGGCTTCTCTGCCGCAGCCGTCGAACAATCTCCAGGTAGTTAGTTGGGACCTTGATTACATGCACTCCCGGAGGCAACTGGGGCCGGCTGTCCGGAGAAAGCAGCTCATCCAGATCATCGGAGGCTTGCTCCTGCTTGTGGCCAACCGCGCCATTTCCTCGGTCAAGCAATGCCGCCTCGCATTCCACCAGCGCCCTAATGGCCAGCGGCGCTTTGCTGGCAGCGGGGATGTAGTGCACACGCACAAATTGGAGAAAGTCTTCCTGAAAGCCCCGTTGCGCGTAGTAGCCAGTGCGGTCGCCATTGGAAAAATGTATCCCGCTCTTGCTCCGCCATTCCTGCCATTGTTGAAGCACCTCCACCACGTTGCCGCTGTCCTGATGCAGTGCCAGCAGAAGCCGTCGAAATGCCCGCATGCCGCTCAGGAGAAAGTCGCGCAATTCCTTCAGAAATTCACGCTCCAGGAATGGCACAGGAACAGAGTAAAAGCTCGAAAAAATTTCTGCATGTTCAGCAATCATCGCGTGATCTTCGGGCGTCTGCTGCCATCCGCGATAAGACATATCGGCAACATCGTCGTTCAGAACCAGCGAATCTTTATGCTGCCTCTGGATGGGCGTATCCGCCAGCGGAGCCAGGATGCTGAGTTGGGGATCGGCGTAGTCATAGCGTAGCGAATCTACAAAGAACGCTGCCGTATCGCGCAGGTCGTGCATGGTTTCTTCCGGGAAGCCGGCCATCAATGAAACCGCGGTCTTGATCTTGTGCTTGTCGCAGGAACGCACCCGCTCCGCCGAATCGTTCAATTCAAGTCCCTTATCAATGATCTTTTGCATGCGCACGGAGCCGGTTTCAATGCCAAAGAAAATTCCGCGGCACCCTGCTTTGGCCATGAGCCCGATCAGCTCCTCGTCAATGCAGTCCGTGCGCGCGCTGCAGCCCCAATAGAACTCTTCCTTGCTTTCCACCAGCGCCTCACAGAATGCCACCACGCGCTTGCGGTCAACCGTGAACATGTCATGCACCAGCTCAAAGGAGTTGATTCCGTAGGCCTGCTTGACCCTGCGCATATCGGCAATCATCTGCTCCGGACTCTTCAGCCGGAACCGGCGGCGGAAAAAATCATTGGTGGAGCAGAAGGTGCAGGCAAAAGGGCAGCCGCGTCCAAGTTCCATCGGAAAGTGACGGCAGAAGCGAATCTCCGGAAAAAGATGGAAGGCCGGAAATGGAAGGCTGTCCAGGTCGAGAATCAAGGGAGCGTCCGGATTACGCAGCACTTCCCCGCCCCGGCGAAATGTGATTCCCTGAACTTCGGCGAGTGATCGGCGGCCGGCCAGCGCATCCACCAACTCAGGCAGGCTCTGCTCCGCCTCTCCCCGCACCACCAAATCAATGAACGGATAGGCGCGTAGAGTGGAGATATCCACCACAGACGCCTGGGGGCCCCCTAGGACAATAGTTGATTCTGGATGCAGCCGCTTGAGTTCAGCGGCAATGCGAATGGTCAGCGGGTAGCTGCTGCACACAGTACTCAGGCCAAAGAAATCAAGATCCCGTTCCGCGAACCAGGCTCCGGCAAACCGGCAAAAATCCATTTTGGGCGCGCTGTGACTGCCCTTCGGAGTTTGCAGCCATTCGTAATACAGGCGGTTCAGCTCAACCACTTCCGGATGCAATCCTTGCGCTTCCAGCACCGCGGCCAGGCTCAGGATCCCGACGGGCGCAAGCTCGCCAATGATCCGAGCCGCGTCCGCCTCGCCCACGGCGCGGGAGTCAAACTCATTGGCCGTAGGCGCGCTGATAAGGCAAACCTTCATAGTTGTCTGATCTGTTCAAGCAGTGCTTAGTCGGGGCCTCCAGGACACGGGTGATTTTCGCGTGGGTTGGTGGTGATCAGATGACCGGGGTCCCCGGCGCGCGCTTTCGTGCAGCGGGGTGGTAGTGACCCGATGACCCGATTGGTTAGGTTGGCGGTTGTTCGCAGCCCATGTTGGTGATCAACGTATTCTCGTACACTCTCGTGAGTTCCCTCACCTGATCGGGGGTAAGATTCAGATCAGGAAGCTGGCGTATGGCCTCCGGCAGTTGGTGCGCTATGCGTCTTGCCAGAATTCTGGCCCATTCTCTCTCTGCCACGAAGGTTCCTTGGGGCATGGGTTCCTCCTCCCAAAATTCATTGAAAAACCCTGAAAAAATGCTGCAGGGAGTATATACCCAAGGGTCAAGCCTCAAGCGTCAATGCCGTGTAAATTGTTTCCAGTGCCGTACAGACAGTGCTCTACACTGGGGTCCCCGACGCGCGCTTCGTGCGGCGGGGTGGAGGACCGGGGTCCCCGACGCTCGCTTCGCCTGGCGGGGTGGAAACACCGTCTCTGAGACCCGCGACCGCACGGCTCACGGATTCTTATTGTGGGCTATCCAACCGCCTACTGATTGCTATTCACCCAGTCCACCAGGTCCACATAGGTGCCGTCACCGTCGCAGTTTCCGGTGCAGACTTCAAATTTGTAAATCGGATGGATCTCCCACAGCGAAAAACGCTTGGGGTTGGACGGCACCGGTTGTCCGTCAGCACACGGAACGTGGCTGGAGTCAAAGAAAAGATGACCAGTCACCCGAACAGGAGTGTGCGCCTTGGCCAGCTTCATCAGGTTGGCTGCCGTCCATTCCGCGGGACGGTGGTGTGGGCTCATCTCGGCAACAACACTGTTGCATTCATCGGTTTCATCGCCTGTAGGCACCAGTGAGATATGGATGTCGTGATAGACGGGTTTGTTCGGTGCGTTGGCGCCGCAATTCACGCTCTCCGCGCCTTCCTGGCGGGCAATCAGGACAAAGGCCTTCAGGAGAACCAGCTTGTCTTCTCCCATCGCCTGCAACGGAGCCCGATCAGTGGTCGGGCCTCTTTTATGGTCAGGCGTGTTCTTGTTGCCCCAGTTGATGCCCGAAGCATTCTCGACCTGCGTCTGCAGGTCTTTCAGCTTGGTAAAATCCTCGGCTTCAGGGTCGCCGGAGGCGCAAAAGTTATTCTTGGATGTGTTCTGGGCGGCCTCAGCGCCGCCGCTGCCGGTCAGTCCGCAGAGGGAATCAGGCGGTTTTTTATCCGTCGCAGGAAAAGACGGGCTGTCACAGCTCTGGGTAAGGCTCTTTTTCTTAAAGGTGGCGCCTTTGCTGCTTTTGCTGCTTTTCGAGCTCGGCTGAGTGGTCTGCGCGAAAGACGAAACAGACAGAGCCAGGCTGATGAGCAGCAAGAAGAACAAGCGTTTCATAACGAGACTCCTTTAGGAATTGCAGCTTAAGCCGTAAACCCCACACAATCAAGCGAAATCAGTAGGTGAATCCGCGCGCACACCATTAAGGTGAAGTTTGGAAAACTTTAATGTGGGCATAGGTCCCGAACTAGGTTTCGAAACAGGACCAACTGGCAGATGTTGGATTTCGATTTGCCTTTTGCTGTCCACTGACTGCTCGCTAAAGCTTTTTGGAATCAGTGGATACTCAAACGCATCGAGGTGTTGGGTGTTTCTTCCGATGACCGGGGCCCCCGGCGCGCCCGCTGTTGGCGTG
>DATDGH010000272.1:0-3690 GCA_036522215.1 Candidatus Angelobacter sp.
TAAGCCTTACCTTCCGTCGGCTCCTCTTGAAAAGTCAGTGATGGACTGTGGATGGCTAATGTGACAACAGCGCCCGTACGGAAAAGGGCGATTTCGGGAACGGTCGACTCGATATGCAACGTCAACGCGAACCTCGGGTCAAAATCAACCGGGGTAATCGTGCCTGAAAACCTTGTGAGCAGGACGACAGCCTGTACGGTCGCTCGCAGGTGAATCTCATCATTGGTGCTTTGCGCCTGCCCCGCGGCGCAGGCCCAGAAACTCATGGCGAGGATTGTGAGTGAACGAATCATATCGCAGTTGATATTAACAGGCGATTTCGCCTACGACCGTGCTGCCAGGTAGCGTACCAAGCTAAGCCTTTTGGAATGTTGGCGTCCCCGACGGAAGAATTTTGAACCAAGTAGCGCGCGCAAGAGCATTCATCGTCGGCTTTGGACGACTCTCTCGAAAAATCCAAGACCTTGTAAGTAACTCAGAGCGACCACGCTCCCGCCTGGATCACGCTGGACCTCTGGCAGGTTGCGGAAAAATGCACTCTACGCAGCAGGATTTGTGTCAGGGATTTCAATAACATACGGGCTAAACATAAATTCTCTAAAAATATCCCTTGACAACATAATAGCTCATACTGTACTATGGTCTTGTATCGCCCAGAGTGGCGAACGTAGTTAAATTCGATCTTTGGAAAATTGAATATGCATCCATTTGACGACAACTATTTGTCGAAAATGTCGCCGGATTTTGAAAAGAAGCCCAAGCCTGAACCTGCCCCGCCTCCACCGCAGTCAACCGCCCTGGTCAGGAGCGCACTACAATCCCCGGCGCCCAAGCATCCCGCCCCGGAACTCTTCGACTCCGTCGCCGCCTACATCAGCCAATACCTGGCCTGCGACCAGAACCAGCTCACCGTCCTCACCCTCTGGTCTGCCTATACCTGGTCCTATAAACACTTCCCCGCAGCCGTCTACCTCAACGTCCGCTCTCCCGGTCCCCAATCCGGCAAGACGCTCTGCCTCAGTCTCCTTTGCCACCTGTCCGCCAACACCTCATTTGCCGCCGGCATCTCTCCTGGCGAGCTGAAGCGACGCCTGCTCATCCCCAAAAATCGCATCGGTCCCGGTGAGTTCAACAGCACAGTCTTCCTTGACGACTGCCACCATACCTTCAGCGCCTCCGAACGCCAGGCTTCTCTGGCATTGCTTAACTCCGGAGCCGACGCCGATTCCTGTTACCCCTCATCCGGCGAGGAGTATTCTGTCTTCGGCCCCAAAGCCTTCGCCGGCAACGCTCCTTTACCCCAGTCCCTGGCCTCGCGCTGCATCCCTATCACCCTCAACCGCAAAAAACCCTCGGATGTCGTCAGCCGCTTCCACCGAGAGTCAGCCCGCGACGCCGCCATCAAGCTCGTCGACAAACTCACCTCCTGGACCAGCGCCAACCGTAAGTCACTCGAAGCCGCAGCAGCCAAAGCCCCTCCACCTCTGCCGCCTGGGCTCACTCCCCGCGAACAGGCCTCCGCCGAACCGCTTCTCCATATCGCCGACCTGATCGGTGGCGCATGGCCGGAAAAAGTCCGCACCGCCCTCATCAACATCTTCAGATTGGCTGAAGGCGTTGACGGGATTGAGTTGCTTTGCGATATTCGCGCCATCTTCTACGTGAAGAAGAATCCCCAATACCTGTCCACAAAGGATCTCCTCTCCACCTTACGTGGACTCGAGCATCGTCCTTGGAGCGGATGGGGGCTTGGTTCTGGAAAGAAGCTCGGCCAACTCCTCCATCCCTTCCGTATTCACAGTCGCAGCCTTCACATCGAGTCACAAACAACCTTCCGCGGCTATCTCTTCGAACACTTTAAGGACGCCTGGGAGCGCTATACGCCTCCTCTAAACGTAGATTCCGGAACGAAAAACCCTTCTGCAACGGGTTCTGCAACGTGATTTCCCTTACCTTGCAACAGCTTGCGCAGAATCGCAGAATCCGCCTGTTATTTAGGCCAATGTTAACTAAAAGGTAAACAAAGGTTGGAAAGCTAAAGCATTTTCAGAGATGCTGTAGACCATCACGACACGGGATTTGTATCAGGGCACCGACTTCAGCGGGGTCCCCGACGCACGCCGGTTTTGCGCGTGGCGGGGTGCAAGTCGTGCCGGCCCCGACTTCAGTCGGGGCATAAACGATTAGAAAGGAACAACTTCCTCTCTGCCGAAGGCCAGCGCGCAGCTCCCGATGTTTGGAGCGGAGCGCTTTAAAAGTGCGGGCTACAGCAATACTGCAAATGCTCTAGCAGCCAGGCATCAGGGCCCTGTGGAACTGGTTTCCGGTGTAAGCAGGAAGACGTGGGTCGGTCCGGAATGGAGATGATCATCCATATGAGCAGCCGTGTTTTTGTTCAACCTGGGATTGATCACTCCGAAAGCAATGATCTGTCCTTGATCGTTGATAGAGAAGGCTCCGGTGAGAATAGTGCCGGCCGGCAAAGCCGGTATCAGATCGTTCAAGTCAGCGACCGAGCTTTTCGCCCACAGAACGGCCCTGGTTCCTAGCGAACTGCCCGACTGACCCACGACCTGCCCCAGATTATTCATGCCGAAGGCCTCACTGTACGTGCCCGCCTGGAGCGGACTCAGCATCTGCATACCGCCGGTGCTGGTCCACATGAATGCGCGCACGCCCTCAAATCCCTCGGATGCACCTGCCACGTCTCCGTGATCGCTGATGTGATTGGCCCGGCTGCTGGAATCGCCCTGTAGTGCGCCCAGGTCTTTCATGCCGGCGCCGTCAGCCCAGAGAAAAGCGTGCGGGCCGGAAGGCGTCTCCGCAACCCCCACCACTTGCCCGGAGTTGTTGACGCCGTGTGCTTCGCTCCACGCCCCGCCCAGCGTGCCCAGATCTTTGACTGTGCTTCCCTTCCAAAGCGCAGCATGGCTACCCGACGCGCCGACGATCTGGCCAGACTGGTTGATGGCATAGGCGCTGCTGGCGTCAGCGCCGGAGAGCGTAGCCAGCTGCGTTAAGCCATTCGCGCTCGTCCACAGAAATCCGTGCATGCCATCTTTTGAATTGGAAGTGCCGACTACTTGCCCCGCATCGTTGATGGCCAGCGCAACGCTGTAGTCACCGCCGGGCAGGAAACCTAAATCATGCATGCCCCCTTTCTTCGTCCAAAGGAAAGCATGTGTATCGGAACCGTGTGGATGTCCGGATGCGCCGACAACCTGGCCCTGAGAATTGATGTCGTGAACGCGGGCGCTGCCCGGCCGGAGCGTTCCCAAATCGGTCAAGGTGTAACTCTGCCCCATTGCCAGAGGAACGAGCACCAGCGCCGCCACTTTCAGGAAAACGATTTTGCCATTCATGTTGTTCACCAATCTGGACACCATTTCAGAAAGTGAAATTCACCGCCGTGGTCTTGCCACTGGTCACCGTAGCGGACTGGTTTTGAGTGGTGTGGCCGCTCTCAGAAATCGTGACTGTATAAGTGCCGATCGGAATCCAATTGCTGCTGTAGACGCCGGAAGCGTTCGTGGTTCCGGTCACTGTGGTGGAAATTACACCACCCTGGATGGTCACGGTTGCGCCCTGATCGGCAGCACCTGCTCCATTCACAGCTTTCACGCTGATGATGCCTGCAGTAGCCAACTGGATGTTTAGAGTAGCCGTGGCGCCGCCAGTCACAGTTACGGC
>DATDGH010000273.1:0-8626 GCA_036522215.1 Candidatus Angelobacter sp.
AAGTGAAACAGCAAAGAAGTGATGCGGCCGTTCCAGTCCTCCAGTGCCGTTTCCTGGGACGGATACAAATGAAAGTACAGGTCGGTATACTCTTGGGCGACAACTTGATAAAAGCCGAACAGAGCCACCAGGATTGTGGACCAGAGCAACAAATTGATGATGTGCTGGATCTGCTCCTTAGTCTCCACCCAACCAGCGATGCCAAAGAACAAAGCCAGATAGGAAAACAGTCGCACCAGCGAGCGCACCGCGTCTATGTTCGGCCCCGTGGCCGAAATCAACAGCGACAGCGTGGAAATGGCGGCGAAAATGATTACGCCTTTTTTCACCCTGCTTGCAAAAAGCCATTCTCTTAAAGATTTGCCGTCGTGTTTCCGCATGAGCCACACGCCGGCGAACAAAATAAAGCGCAGGGGCAAAGAGACATCACGCAGAGGCAGTCCGGTGTCCAGGAATGGATACCAGGGCAGGAGAAGAATCTGCGCGGAGACGAACCACTCAAAACGTAGGACAGCCACCGAGGCCAACGCAATGCACAATCCGGCGATGAGAAAGACAGAGCTGGATGTGATCAGCGCCGCTAGTGTCACGGCAATCACGGCGATCAGAGGCGGCGCGCCGAATCGGGTCATCGGTGCATCGGTGCATCGGGTCATCGGAAGAACCACTCTATCTGCCCTCGACAATCGTAAGTGTGTTGATTCTAAACGGCTCACCGAGCTTGATGGCGGAGTTCCTGCGTGCTTCAGCCCCCCGCGCATTCCTCGAATACCGCAACAGTCTTTTCGGCACATGTAGGCCAGTCAAAGTTCGCTGCGCGCTTTTTGCCATCCTGCGCCAACCTTAGCCTCAGTTGATTATCCTCGAGCGCCTGCTCCATGCAGGCAGCCATATCTTCAATGGAGCCGGGGTCAAAATACTTCAACACCCCGCCGGAAATTTCCGGTAGACAGGATGCGTTGGCAGCAATCACAGGAATGCCACACGCCATGGACTCCACCATGGGGAGGCAAAAGCCTTCATAAAGCGAAGGAATCACTACCAGGCTTGAGCCTTTGATCAGCAGAGCCAGCTCAGTATCCTCAAGAATCCCAGGCATCACTACACGGCCTGTGCCGGAGTCACTATTTCTCGCTGTCGCCAGTATCTCCTCGTAGTTCCAGCCCAGGGGCCCGGCCAGGACCAGATCGAAATCCAGATGCGGATTTTTTGCCAGCAACAGACGATAAGCCTCAATCAATCGTTTGAGATTTTTTCTGGGCTGAATGACTCCGTGGTGGAGGATATAAGGCTTATCGAGCTTTAATTTTGAGAGCAACATTTTCTGCGCAACGGGATCCGGCGCGACATCATTAAATGTAACTTTGTCGTATCCCTCGTAAATGACAGCGACCCTTGAATCAGCAAGGCCGTAGAGATTGATCAGGTCATTCCTTGAACATTCTGAGGGCGTGATGATTTTCCGCGCAAACCTGGTCACAAACCACAGGAAGGACCGTTGCAGGAGTGTGACTTTTGGGGAGTGGGAGGGCATCAGAAGTGGCGTAGCGTCGTGAACCGTACACACCACCGGAATTTTTCCCATCGGGAGCACGCTGGGCGTGGGCGCAAAAATCAGATCGGCATGGATGCGCGCCGCCGCTCGGGTGGCGCCTCCGAGCCTCCAGAGACGATCGCGAGCAAGCAACGCGGCCGGCGCCAGCGTAAAGCCGGCTCCGGCTCCGAGCGCGGCCGCGTCATTCGAATTCTTTGGAGAGGTAAACAGGCAGAATTCCATCGGCGGGTGCGTTCGCGCGATCCTCTGAAACTCCGTAATCAAGCTGCGCGCATAGACGTAGGCGCCCTGATACCGGAACCGGCTGGCGAGGACCCACGAATCTAGGGCTATCCTCATGAGCCTGGCTCCAGAAGCAGCTCCGGTGTCGCAGACTGCCTGGTGGCAATGCACAATCGGTTCATCGCGTCACCACCACCCCGCCACACGAAGCGTGCGTCGGGGACCCCGGTCATCGGGTCGTCGGATCACCACCACCCCGCCACGCGAAGCGCACGTCGGGGACCCCGGTCATCGGAAAAAAACAACAACACCTCATGCCAACTGCTAATTGCCATTTGTCAATTGACTCCGTAACACCATCATCGTTTCCTCGGCGCTGCGCTGCCAGTCAAACTCGTTCGCGCGTGCCTGGCCCTTTTCTGCCAGTTCCCTTTTCAGATCCTCACTCTCCAATGCCTCTTCCATACAGCTTGCCATCTCTTCTGTCGATAACGGATCGAAGTATCTGAGCGCTCCTCCGGAAACTTCCGGAAGACAGGAACTGCTGGAGGCGATCGTCGGAACACCGCAGGCCATGGCTTCAACCAGGGGCAGGCAGAAACCTTCATACAGTGAAGGAAATACTGCCAGGCTCGCTCCTTTAACCAGCAGGCCGAGCTCCTGATCGCTCAGAGCGCCAGTGAAAATTACATTTCCAGGACCCTGATTGGCAGCGGCCAGGACCCCTTCATATTCCCAGCCGAATGGGCCCGCCAGCACCAGGTCCATATCCAGATTCTTGTTGCGCTCCACCAGAAGATGGAAGGCTTGAATCAACCTTGCCAGGTTCTTGTTAGGCTTGATGGCGCCGTGATGAAGAATGTAGGGCCTGGCAACTCCCAATTGTTTGAGCAAATGCTGCAGACCGGGCCCTGGAGCCACAGTATTAAAGATTGTTTTGTCGTATCCGTTGTAAATCACGGAGACCTTGGATTCGGGAAGCCCATAGGCATTCAGCAAATCCATTTTTGAATATTCAGAGACGGTTATGATGGCGCGAGACGCTTTGGCCGACCACCAGAGAAAGAACCGCAATATTTGACTGACTCTGGGAAGACCCCAGTGGCCCACAAGCGGGATCACGTCATGAATCGTGACCACAGCCGGCGCCAGGTTTCCGAAATACAAGCTGGTGCAGTGAGGGCTGAAAACCAGATCGACTCGTTGCAGTGAAGCCAGAGTGCATGCTCCGCCGTAGCGCCATACGCGGCTGAACTTTAGCAGTCCGGTTTCTCTGGGCCGGAATCCCGGGGCCGCCGCAAAGGAATTGGCTTGATTGTCAGCACCGGCAGATACATAGGGCGCAAATTCAATCCCGAATCGTGGGCCCATTTCTCGGAAATGACTCAGCAGCTGCCCAGCGTATACATGGACTCCCTGATTACGCGCATGTCCGCCCAGACACCAGGTATCAAATGCGATAGTCGCCGTTGTTCTGCCATGCCCATTTGCGGTGGCGTGGCTCATGCGTAGACGACCTTTCGTAGAGCCTTTTCAGCAGCCGATTCGTACACGGCAATTGTCTTGGCCGCTGCGTTCGGCCAACTGAAGCGGCGGCAGTTCTCGTATCCGCTGGTGACCAAGCGCGCTCGCAGTTCGTCGTCAGAAAAAACGTAAGCCAGAGCGCAAGCAAAGTCATCGGGATTGCGAGGATCAGCGAAAACAGCAGCCTCTCCAGCAATTTCCGGCAAAGAAGTTGCCGACGAACAAACTACCGGAGTTCCACATGCCATCGCTTCCAGTACGGTGAAGCCGAATCCCTCATACAGCGAGGGGCATGCGTACACCCGGGCAGCAGTGTAGAGCGCCGCCAGATCAGAATCATTGAGAAAACCGGTAAAGATGACTCTGTCCGCAATCTTCAGCTCTGCCGCCAGCTTCTTCAACTCCGCGTGGCCTTCATTCATTGATCCGGCAATCACCAGCTGCGCGCAGACGCCACCGGCAACCAGCTTTTGCATGGCGCGAAAGAGTCCCTCATGGTTTTTTCGAGGTTTATAAATTCCCGTGTAAAGAATGAATTCTCCGCTGATACCGTACTGACGTCGCACTTGCTGAATTCGTGATGGATCTCTGACTGGTTGAAAAACCGGGCTTACGCCGGAATAGACGACTTCTATCCTGGCCGGATCGACCTTGAGGAAGCGGACGATATCAGCTTTGGAAAACTCTGAGACAGTAATGATCCGGTCAGCCTTCCGCGCGGAGGCCGACATCATTCCCCGGTAATACATGCGGCCTGTCCATGAAGGCAGGTCGTCCTTGCACGCGAGGTAAATCACATCATGAATAGTGGCCACGGTGGTGCACGATCCCATGAGCGGGAGCACGAAATGGGGCGAGTGCAGAAGGTCAATTCTGTGGCGGCGCAGGATTCGTGGAAGCTCCAGTTGTTCCTGGAGCGAATAATATTTCAATCCACAGGAGAGCTTTTCAGCCCTGCCTTTGGCGTTAGCAATCGTCTCCTGCGCGTCCGGCGGCAATATCAGGAGGAACTCGTGTCTCGTCTCCTGGGCCAACACCGCTTCGCACAGGCATTGCATGTACCTGCCAATGCCAGGATTCTTGATTCTGCGGAGATCAAAGGCAATTCTCATGCTCCGCACAACTATTCGGATGAACCGGCAACCGCCTTCTTGGGATGAATACACAACATTTGCCGCACGGCCAGGAGCATGGCATGAGCAATGGCGTGATGCAGATCTTCCACCACTTGAATATTGTCGGAAGGAACCACCGCGCAAATGTCGCACAGGGCCCTCATCTCTCCTCCCTGAAAACCTGCCATACCCAGGATGATGGCGCCAAGGTCGCGCGCCGATTTTAAGGCCTCAAGGATGCTGGGCGAATTGCCGCTACCGCTGATGGCTAGAACAACATCGCCAGGCCGGACGAAGTTCCTTACCTGTTGGGAAAAAACGTGCTCGTAGCCGGCATCGTTGGCCCAGGCAGTGAGGAGAGGTACGTTATCAGTAAACGCCATCACCTTGAGGCGGGGTGCGTCCTTGCTGCCGATGGTGCCCTTGCTGAGATCACAGGCGACGTGTGAAGCAGTGGCCGCGCTGCCGCCATTGCCAAAAACAAATATCGTGCGATCATCCTCGAAGGCCTGCATGATGGTGGAGATGATCTGCTGGATGCTTGCATAGGGAATCTGGGTAATGGCCCGGGTGAGGGTCTGAAAATACGCCTGCACAGAAAATTCCGCCGGGGTAGACAGCCTGGGACTCTCGTTCTCAGTTCCGCGCTGCATTGGAATATTTTCCCTTCGATTAAGCGCCCGATTCTGTTCGGCCGCTCCTGATTCTTCGCATGGCGTTCTTTAAATCGGACGCTACCTCTGCAACCAGCATGCGCCTGGAATCATCCGGCGCAAGCTGGTCCCATTTTTCTTTTTCAACCACCCACCAGCAACCCAGTACAAGTGCCAGGAAGACACTGAGTGCAACAATCAGGCTGCGAATGGGGCTGTTTTTCTTCTCGGGAACGTTGGGGGGGTCCATTACTCGCACCACAGGCAGTTCCTTGGCTTCTTCAACTCGCGCCAGTTCGTATTGTTGCGTCAAGAACTCAAAGATGGTCTCCTGCGTCTTGGCTTGGCGATACAGCTCCTGGTAGCGATATCCCAACGCAGGTAAAGTCCGGATGGAAGGATAACTGCCAGCGGGCGTGTCATCCACTGCATCGGGTGTGGTATAGGCGCCCACCATCTTATTCAATTGCGACTGCAATTCTCCAATGCGCGCTCTTAACGATCGCACACGCACATTGTCTACGGAATAGATTTGCTCCAATCCCTTGAGCTCGGACTGGCTGGCGATGAGTTCTCCCTGCAGGCGCGAGGCGGCATCCATCATGGTCCTGCTCTGCTGCTGAACATCCATCATGGTATGTTTGCTGGAAAACTCGCTCAGTTGCATGGAAGCAAGATCCAGGTCCTGCTTAGCGGATTGCAGCCGCTGCTCCAGGAATTCGCGTTCACGATGGGCGGCTGAGGTATTCAGGTCCGCAGCCACCCGATTCAGCTCAACGATGTAGCTACGCACCAACGCCGCCGCGAATGCCGCGTCCCAGTCTGTGACAGACAGGGTGATGACTGCGCTCTTTTTGTCTTCTTCGATGTCAGTATTGCTGTAGAGCTTCTTGCGCGCGTCCTGGTAGTACTTCTTGCCGTAATGAGTACGCAGATCGAATTTCTCAACCAGGTGGTCCTGTACCGTTCTGCTTTCCAGCACGGCAATATAAAACGCGCCGGGAGTTTTCAACCCCAGCAGGGTGGAAGGGTCCAAGCCCAAGGCCCCAGAACCGCCCCCACTGGCTTTGTTCAAGATTCCGCTCAAGGCGGTGACATTGGAGCCGTCCGGAGCAACCAGCTTGGCGGTCGATTTGAAGCGCCTGGGAATCAGGAAGGCCACAGCAGTTGACAGCAGGGCGGTAATCCACAAGACACGCCAGAGAAAACCGCGATGTCGCCACCACAGAGCGAGCTTGCCGGCGATGCCGCGCTGCTGCTCACGGTCCAGCCGAGGTGCAAACTCAGGCTCGTACGGCGGCGCGATAACTGGCCTTCTACTTTCCACCGTTGAATCTCCAATGAGGCCAATAGGTCAATTCGAGCGATGCGGTAAAGTTACTCTGCTTTCCTGAGGACAGCAACGGAAAATTCCACCACTCATATTGCAACATGCTCTTGAAGGACAACTGCGGGCGCAAACTCCAGTCAGACTGCAATCTAAGGTCTCTCAGATTACCACCCTGGAGAAACTTTTTGTTGGTTTCCATGTTCCGGTACGAGAGCTGGATGGTTTTGTCGGAGGCTAACCAATAAGTGGTGGCGGCACGGACGCTCACCCCCTGCCTCCCGATGGTGCTTCCCATGATGTTGCCCTTGTTGGTGTAGCCATCGAGGTAACCAATATTCCAGTAGTAAAATCCGCCGCCCGCCGGTTGATTAAAACCTGGGAGATCCGTATAGCCGCCTTCGACTCGCAGGTCCATGTGAGGCAGCTTCGGAATCTGCGCGAGGTACAGGCCGGGATTATGGGCTGAAAGACGCGGATAGCCGATGGGAGATATTTCGTCCTCGGTGAACGAGTCTTCATAGATCATAAGCCACTTACGCAGACCCGGTACCCGATAACTCCAATTGAAATAAGACCTGCGATCGCCAGGATCGAGAGCTGTCCCCACAGGAGGGTTGGTAACGGTAAACAGTGTGGCTTTCAGCTCACCAAGAGTTATGGGAATTCCCGGACCGCCCCACGTGGTAGACACGCTAACGCCAAATTCGAAGTTGGGCGTGGGCTTAAAGCTGACCTTCTCAAAGTGCTCCATGGGCTGCTTCGCCAGACTTCGACCGATCGAAAAGACGACGGGCTGTCCATTCTGCTCATTCACATAGTGCTGCCCTGTAACCTGACCAAAGAAAAACTCAGAGCGATAAGGTCCAAGCCAACCGAGAAAGCCGGGCAGCTTGCGAGGTGAAGTCTGATCTACACGAAACATGTAGAGCGGGGTCGCATTGTTGCTGAATGCAAACGGGTCCATGGTGGGACCGGTCCACAAGCTTTGCTTGCCGAAGGATGCCTGCCAGCCTTTCACGTTGAGCGAGATATACGCCTCGATTACCCGCGGCCGATTGAAGGCGGCGATGGGCGTTGCCGGCTGGACCACAGGCTTCGAATCGGCCACTTGAATCGCATTCTGGACGGCCTGTGAAACGCCGGGCGCGGACGGCGCATGTTCATATTCGGCGCGTATGTAGAATCCCAGGGCCCCCGCGGAAGCACTGCTGGAAAATCCGCCGATGTAGTTCATCCCTCGCTCGTACGGACGGCCGTAATCGTAAGGAAGGGTTTCGCTAAAGTGATAGCCGTCGGTGAGGGGAGGGCCGGAAATAGAAGTAGCGCGGGCATAGAGAGAATCGATGCCGATGTAGGACGCATCAGAGCCGCTCAGTTCGACAACGAATTCCCGTTTCAAAGCAGACAGCAGGCGAGACGCTTCGCCAGGTGAATCTTCATCCAGAAATTCGTCACTCTCTTCCAGCAAGCGGGCACATTCGCGGCGGGTCCAGGGCCGCATTCCTAAAAACCCGCTTGGAATCACCCCCAGCGACAGGAGTCGTTCAAAAGCAGGATAGACCCAACTGTCCACCGGGACGTAAGGAGAAGCAAGACTTTCTGTGAAGCGTTGTTCGCGTGTCTCCAGCGAAGAATGAAAGGTCCCAAAGCCGGCGCCGCCAAATACCGGATCGTGATGCTTTGCGTATACTTCGCGGCCAATCATCCATCCCAGAGCACTGCCTACCAGAACATCGCTGGGAAAATGCTGCTTTCCTGTAACCCTGGCAACACTCACGCCGGTGGCCAGACCGTAAGCCAGCAATTTGGTGAGTGGGCCGGGATATTCGTGGGCCAGTACGCTGGCGATCGACCAGGTGACGATGGCGTGAGCTGATGGAAAAGAGGAGTTCAGCGCAGAGCCGTGCCCAAATCTTCCCTGGCCCGTGCCATCTGTTGGCCGCCCGCGGCGTGTGGCAACTTTGAAAAGCTCATCAATCAATAACGCATTGATCGCCGCCTCGCCGGACAAAATTCCTGTTTCCCGCTGATGATCGTCGCTGTGCCATCGTCCCCAGAGATAAATTCCACCGCCTCCGCCCACAACGATTGCCAGGCCTACATTTGAAAATGTGGAAGAGCGCTTTGCCAATCTGCCGGTAAAGGAAAGGCGGGAAGAAAGCTCACTATCCGCGTTGATGAGGCCCGCAGTAAGCCCGGCAATGGGTACCAGCCAACTCAGGTCCTC
>DATDGH010000274.1:0-4971 GCA_036522215.1 Candidatus Angelobacter sp.
ATCTGGCCGAGCATGTCTTCAGCGATGCCATCAATGTTAGCACCGAACAGCCTCTCAAGCGAGAAGCTGACTGCCAGTTCCGCTTCAATGGTATATTTCAGCTCAGCAAGCATAAGGGAATCGAACCCGAGACTTGCGAGCGCACAATTCCCGCTGGTGTGATCGAAAGGCCGACGAAGAACACGCGCTACGGCATGTCTGATGTAAGTCCGTAGTGCAGCTCTTCGGTTGCCCATATCCATAGCCAATAGGCCGTCTCGCTGGATAGGCGCCCCCTCATTTTCATCTTCACTGCTGTCGTCAAGTACGCTTTGTCGCAGTGCCGGAAGCTTGTTTTCCGAAAATAGGGCTTTACACAGTTGGCGCTGGATCTTTCCGCTGGAAGTTCTCGGCAATCCACCTGTTTTCACAAGAACAATAGCGAAAGCTTGGATCTCATGGTTTTCGGCAATTGCTTTGCGGATAGTGTCAATAACTTCATCAAGGTTGCCTTTAAACTGGCGCTTGACCTGGCTAACTACGACCACTCTTTCATGGCCATCCCGTTCCAGACAGAATGCTGCGCTTCCATTCCGACGCAAGGCAGGATGGGAGTCATCGACGCTTTCTTCGATATCCTGGGGATAATGATTCCTTCCCCGAATGATAATGCAGTCCTTCAAGCGTCCGGTAATAAACAGTTCATGGCGGTAAACAAACCCGAGATCGCCCGTTCGCAAGAATGACCCTTGGCCTGAACGCAAAAATGACCCGAAAGTTTGTTGTGTGGCAGTCTCATTGCGCCAGTAGCCGGCTGCAACACTCGGGCCCGACACCCATATCTCACCAACCTCGTCCGCCGGGCACATTTCCTTTGTTTCTGGATTGACGATCGCCACCTCATTTGGAGCGTGCCATCGCCCACAACCGACGATCGTCGATGCTGACGTCGATTCGGGATCCACCACGCAAACCTTGTGTTTTCCGAGTTCTACGCTGTCAACCGAGCAATATCTCGGGCCGACGCCGGGAGAGCCGCTTGTGACCTTCAATGTGGCTTCTGCCAGCCCATACACAGGATAAAATGCTTGACCCCGAAAACCAGCGGCAGAAAAATAATCTGTGAATCGCTTCAGTGTTTCACTGCGGATAGGTTCGGCCCCATTGAATGCCACTTGCCAACTGCTCAAATCCAGCGAAGTGCATTCTTCCTGAGTAACACGTTCTACGCATAAGTCATATGCGAAGTTGGGTCCCCCGCAATGGGTTCCGCGGTAGCGACTAATTGCAGAGAGCCAGCGCGACGGTTTATGGATGAAGGCGCCGGGAGCAAAAGAGAACGAAGTAAAGCCGGAAAACAGTGGCTGCAGGATGCCGTAAATGAGCCCCATATCATGGAAATGGGGCAGCCAATTGACGGAGAGACTCGTCTCAGCGAATCCCCCCTGCGATTCAATGTACTTGAGATTTTCAAGCACATTCGAATGCGTCACGATTACACCTTTGGGAGACGCTGTCGATCCGGACGTATATTGAAGGTAGGCAATCTCCCGGCGCTGCGGCTGTGGATCGATCCCGTATTTAGTTTCCCTCTCTTCTGGCTCCTCGATAGCCAGGACCTCTATCTTCGGGTTAATTGCTAAAATCGCTTTTTGTACGTATGGAGCCGTTTCCCTGAGCGTCAGCGCAATTGTGCATCCAGAGTCCTTCAGCATTCCTTCAATTCGAACAAGGTCATGGTTGGAACGGGGAAGGTAGGCAGGAATGGCAATAATACCCGCATACCAGCAGCCGAACAGCGCCTCGATGAATTGAAGGCCAGGAGGAAATATAAGGAGCGCACTCTCCGGTTTTGGAGTGAGACAGTTGAGTTTTATCCCTATCGCTCGAGCCCCCTCCTCGAGAGCGGCACGGGAAAGCGCCGCTCCCTCGCGCTCACCATCAATCAACCACACGTAAGCTCGCGCTGATGGCTTCGCTTCAGCTCGATTCCGCAAGAGGTCCATCAAATTACGGACTGACGTGGAATTGGATTTCATCTTTGTTATCTAAATTTGTCTGAAGTGCCTTGAATAGGAACTAATTGCGTGGCTTAGACCAGGCAGCTTTTACCTCCGCGATCACTACAATGACCCGATAGCGCCCGCGATACGTAAAAGTAAATGACGCTGCCTTCAATAAAGTGAAGAATGAGTGTGAAGAGCGTCTGCTCGATTTTCCGAATCCGTGATAAGAGGGACCCTTGCAGTGTCGCTGATTACCTGACCATTATCCAGTGTGATAATTCTTTCAGCGAGATGGTAATACCTGTCGTCATGAGTTATGACAAACACGGTTTTATGTCTGGCTGTGAGGTCGGGCAGCAGATTCATGTAGAAGAAATCCTTGAAGTACGGGTCCTGATCAGCCGCCCATTCGTCAAATATGTAAATCGGACGGTCTTCCAGAAAAGCCGTAAGCAACGCCAATCGCTTGCGTTGTCCTTGAGACAGATCCGTTGTCGAGAGCTTGCCTTTTTCGATTTGAACCTTGTGAGCCAGCTTAAGCCGTTGGAGATATTCTGACGCCCGTTGGTCCAGTTCGTTATCAATGAGGCCAAGCATCCTCTCGAACAGATAGAAATCGGAAAAGACCGCGGAGAAATGGCGGCGGTAGGCCTCTTTGTTATCAGGCCCGATTGGTTCGTCGTTGAGATAGATGGCGCCATTTTCTGGCGCGTAGAGCCCGGTCAGCAGCTTTACAAATGTTGTTTTGCCGCTTCCATTACCACCGATGATGAACACCATTTCACCGGGTTTAAACGTCAAATCGAGTGGCCCGAGGACAAAATCGCTTGCTTCACCGTCACGATGATATCGGTGAGTAACGGCGCTAAGTCGCAACTTTACCCATGTGTCGGTCTGGAAGTGTTCTTCTTCGGCCTGTTCAGAACCTTGACTGGCGAGAGTGAATCCCAGCTCTTTTACCTTGTTCAGCGCGACATTGGCGCGTGTCAATTGCGGAAGATTGTTCATGATGACCTGCAACGGAGTCATAAGGTAAAGCAGCGTTAGCGCATAACCAGTCAGCATGGCGCGATCCAAGTGATGCATCGATGGAAAGATAAAGAGAATGAGGCCGATAACGATAAACACCAATACTTGTCCCCAGCTGGAGGCTGCTGTATAAAGGTTCTGACCCGCAACGTTATGTTCCTGTAATGTGTCTGCGGTCGCCTCCAGGCCTTCTTTGAGAAATGTATGCCGCCGCTCGTTATGAATCTTGAGCTCTTTTGCTCCGAGTGTCAGCGCGCGAAAGTGCTCCTGCAGCCTGTCTGCGTGTTCGCGGGCCACTTGGAAAATCTTTTGTACTTTGATGATGGGTGCCTGGTATGTTGCTATCCCTAGGATCATGAACGCCAGAACGATGAGGAAAACTCCCCAGGACAAAATGCCCAGGTAGATCAGGCAGCCGATTACGAGCGCTGCATTTACACAAAGTAGAGGAATGCCCAAGACCGCATTTGTAATGGTGGGAACATCGTCAGTGAGCGTGGTAAGCAACCGTGCGCTCCCAAGCTGTTCCAGATGCAATAACGGCGCCGCCAGTATTTGGCGGCACAACTGCATGCGCATTCTATGCATCGCTTGCTGGCCAAGTTTGGTCAGCAAGCGCTCAGAAGTATACCGGGAAAAGGGGAGAAGCATGCATAGGCCTACAAAACTCCAGACCAATCCCCAGCCTGGTATCCCGGTTTTGAGGACGGAGTTAATGACGGCCAACAATGCAGCATTGCACATACCGCTCAAGGCCCCGGCAGCTATGCTGAGGAATACGATCTTTCGGGAATGCCGCAGAAAGAAGGCTATGAGTTTCATCGATTTCTCCCAATTCTAAGTAGTGTACGAATCAGCTGTGGGCGGCCTGAGCTCCAGATTTTGGTTTCCGTGCACCAACCATCACCCGGTGGGATTGTGAAATCAGACTCAGAATGCATCTGCCCAACTTTCTCCTATTGGTGGCATCGCAGACTCCGAGGCAGTCAATGTTGAGCAGAAGTTTCAAGGTATCTATCATCAGCTATCACTCTAAACCCGCCTTTGGCCTTCTTGGCTCAAGGGGTCGGGAACTGGAATGCCAGCGAACTTAGAACGCGTGCTCCCGCTAGGTCCGACCGGGCTGATCTGATTCAATCTTGATGAGACGACCAGTCCCGGAGAGTATGCCCAGATCAATATCGGCGACGCATTTCACCTTTACGTAGTCCAGCGTAAGATTACCTTCGACGTGAGCCGTGCCGGTTCCCGCTTCGAAATTGGCCTTGCTGAAATCCGAACTGGCACGGTCAAGACGAAACCCGATTTCAGTGCCACCTTTAGTTTGGGTGAACTTGACATGAACATAGTCGCGATCAATGGCCTCCTTGAACAGCTTGACAGACTTGTCTGGTCGCAGGCCGACTTCCACAGCATGGTTGCCTTCACAAAGTCGCTCCACTAGGCTTTTCTGGCGCGGGGCATTTGGATCCTGCGGTGGTAGAGGTGGAGGCGGAGTTTTGGCCAATTCCTCCATCTTTTTCCTTAGGCTAAGCGGCCTCATATCAGTCCAAACTTCCTTAATATAGGCTAGACATTCCGCTTTAGGGCCGGTCTTGCCGCCATCGCGCCATCCTGCCGGATTGGCTTTGTATGCTGGCGAAATTGAATACTGTTCCTCATGATTTACCACAACTTTATAAACCGCATTGTCTTCTCGATCAGGATCATTCCAACTCATAGTGGCATCTCCTTTAACAAAGTTTGCACAACAATCCAATATCTTTGGAACAACATTTATGACGCACAGACGCCGGAAATTTGTCTAGTGGGGTTTAACTGGAGAAGTTTTGGGTTGCCTCGCGTGGTTGTAGAGCATCATCTGAGCGATCATTATCATGCCGCAGCTTGAAACAGATCCACTTCCGATTGATCGATCTCTACCGAGACTGACTTCATGATGACGTCTAACGAAATT
>DATDGH010000275.1:0-3719 GCA_036522215.1 Candidatus Angelobacter sp.
GAGAGCAACATGGCGATCCGCCAGCCGCTGGTGGCAAAAGTCTTGTTGAAGACGAGCAGGGCGGCACTGGCCGACATTCCTCCCAGGGGAATGCCAAGATTGGCCAACGACATCCAAAAGGCGCGGGACCGCCGTTGAGCGCCGAACTCGGCGAGCAAAGCAGATGCGCCGCCAAACTCTCCGCC
Organism: Candidatus Angelobacter sp.; assembly: GCA_036522215.1. Lineage (GTDB taxonomy): Bacteria > Acidobacteriota > Terriglobia > Terriglobales > Acidobacteriaceae > Angelobacter. The sequence goes on from DATDGH010000275.1 coordinate 186, forward strand.
CAGGCCAATACCTTGAACAATGCGCAGAAGCACCAGAAGGATTGGGGAGGCGATGCCCAGAGTGGCGTAGCCCGGCAGTAGCCCGGTGAGACAGGTAGTCACTCCCACGATCAGGATGTTGATCAGGAACGAGTATTTGCGACTGGCGCGGTCGCCGTAATGGCCGAAGATGAATGCACCCAGAAGCCGCGCCGGGAAGCCTGCGGCAAAGGCCAGGTAAGAGAGCACCAGGCCGAGCGTGGGCGGAAGCTTAGGGAAGAAGATTGCGGGAAAGGCGCTGGCAGCAGCGTATCCGTAGAGAAAAAAATCGTAGAACTCAACCAGCACACCCGCGGTAGCGGAGAAGGCCAGAATGATCAGCGTGCGCGTGTCGATGCTCCGCTGGGAGCCGGCGTCAGCGTTCATGGCGGGGCATTATGCCACAGGAGGAGGTCGCTACGCCGAGGGCGTAGTTCATAAAAGCCACTAACTGCTTTCCGGCATTTTGGTCGTGTTGGCAATCGGGTCACCACCACCCCAGCACGCCAACAGCAGGCGCGCCGGGGGCCCCAGTCATCGGGTCATCGGGTCGTCGGGTCATCGGGTCATCTGAAAACCGTTGACGTAAGCATCCACTTTTGAGGAAAAAAGCACTTGTTGATTCTAAATGACTTAAAAAAGACCATAGCGAGCCAATAGGCACAAGCAGCCTGACATCTGAAGATCCATGCTATTTGCTGATTGCTCTTATTCGCAGCGCAAAGCCGGCATGGGATCGACTCGGGTTGCGCGGCGCGCAGGAATGAACGATGCCAGCAGCGCGACCGAAGCCAACAGCAGGGAGACGCCAACGTAGGTGACCGGATCAACTGCGGACACGTCGACCAGGAAAGAACCAACTAATTTGGCAATCGCGATAGCTGCCAGGATTCCAAAAGCCAATCCGCAAAGCACAATGATGACGCCCTGCCTGAGAATGGTCTTGAGCACCTGCACCGGCTGTGCCCCAAGCGCGACACGAATACCGATTTCGTGGGTGCGCTGTGCGGCAGAATAGGAAATCACGCCATACACTCCCACCACCGCCAGCACCAATCCCATCAGGCCCATCGTCGACGCCATCACCGCAGCCAGCCGGAAGAGCAGAAACCCGTCCGGACTATCAAGTGCCTGGGTCATGGTCCGCACATCGAACACGGGTACGGTAGCGTCCATGGAGTGCACCAGCCCAATAATCTGGCTCATCACCTCAGAGGAGGTAGCAGAGGTCCGTACTTGCAACGTCTGACGCGAGCGGTAATCCTGGGCCATGGGTACATAAAAAGCAGGGGAGATAGGCGCCATCACCAATCCCTTGCGGATATTCTTGGCCAAGCCCACCACCTGCCAGGTACCACCGGAAACATCGGATCGGGTAAACGTCCGTCCGATGGGATCTTTTCCTGGCCAGTAGGTTTGGGCCATCGCTTCACTGATGATGGCTACTCGTTGTGAGGTTTCGGTATCTGTGTCCTGAATGTCTCGGCCGTGAACCACCGGGATATGCATGGTCTGGAAGTAGCTTGAAGAGACCAAGTTCATGTCTGCGGAAGGCTTGCTTTGGCCTGGCGCTTCCTGGTAGCCCTCAATCTTGAGATCTGCTGCTCCCAGGTCTTCAGGCCCCATCGGAATCGTCGCAGCCAGGCTCGCCGATTCCACACCCGGCAGGGCGCGGACTCGCTCCAGCAGCTCGCGGTAGAACTCCCGGCCCCGCACATCATCGTATCCCGCCGTGTGTGGATCTACACCAAAGTTGATCACGTGGTTGGGATCAAATCCCAAATCGACGTTCTGAACGTTGTGCAGGCTGCGCACAAACAGTCCGGCTACGATCAACAGCATCAACGATCCGCCAACCTGGGCCACTACCAGGAACGTGCGAAAGCGCTGGCGATGAGAGCTGTAACTGCGCGAGCTCTCCCGCAAGGTGTCATTCAGATTCACCCGCGCGGCGCGTAAAGCGGGAACCAACCCTGAAACCAGGGTGAGAAAAACGGCTGCGCCCACAGCAAAGGTTAAGACGCGCCAATCGAAATGGAAGTCGAGCACCATGGGAATATCGCTTTGCAGAGGCAGGCGGCTGATTATGCTGCTTCCCACGCTGCCCAGAATCGCCCCGCCGGCGCACCCCAGCAATCCCAACAGCAATGTCTCCGCCAGGACCTGGCGGACCAGCCGAAACCGTCGTGCCCCCAACGCGGAGCGGACCGCCATCTCGCGATTGCGGCCAATAGCCCGGACCAGCAACAGGTTGGCGACATTGGCTGAAGCCAGCAACAGAAGAAGTCCGGACAGCACAAAGAAAAGGATGCTTGCTGCCATCAACACATTGGAGCCGTCGGGACTGAGCATGCCGCTGCCCAGCGAGGCGGCACGAATCATGAGGTCCTTCTTGGTAGCGGGATTTTCCTCCGCCAGACGATGGGCGATCACAGCCAGTACGGATTGTGACTTGCCCAGCGTGATGCCATCCCGCAAGCGGGCAAATACCAGCACGCCATCACCCCGGGGATCTGCGAGATCGTCCTTACTCTGCTGCCGCTGGGTGGAGGCATACATCCCAAGCGGAAGATAGCCCTGCGTCTCCAGGATCGGCGTAAGCCCCGTAAATCCTTCCGGCGTGACCCCGATGATGGTGACCGGCGTTCCATTCAAGGTGGCCTTCTGGCCGACGATTTTAGGATCGCTGCCCAGATGGTTCTTCCAATACGAGTAGCTCACCACCATGACCGGATCTTTGCTTTTGAGGTTCTCGCTGGGAGGAATCAGGCTTCCCATCGCCGGCCGGATTTCAAGCATGGAGAAAAAGTTGCTGGTCACATATTCAGTCCAGATGGGCTGGCTTTTTCCGCTCACACTGAGACCATCCATCTGGAAAATGCGGAGGGCAGCAACGTCAGAGAAAGCCTCGCCTGCCTGGCGGCGCACCTCTTCGAAGTCAGGATAGGAAAAACTGTTGCGCCAGTGATCTCGTTTCTGTACCAGGTAAGCAAGGCGTTCCGATCCTGGCACAGGCACAGGACGCATGAGCAGGCCGTTCACCATGCTGAAAATTGTGGTGTTGGCCCCAATACCGATGGAGAAAATGAGAACCGCAGCCAGCGTGAACAGCGGCTGATTCCGCAGCAGGCGAAGTCCATGGCGAACATCCTGCAGAAAGGTAAGCAGCCATGCGCCAATGCGGATGTCACGCACTTCTTCCTTGATCTGGGACGAGCCGCCCATCTCCAGACGGGCTGCCCGGCGCGCTTCCTGCTCCGTCAACCCGTGTTTCATGTTTTCCGCGACCAGCAATTCGGTGTAGGAGGAAACTTCATCGTCCAGCGCCTGCTCGGCCTTTTTGTGCCGGAAAAGATTGCGGAAGAAGCTGCTGCCCAGCGATAACCATTTCATGAATTCGCCTCCAGCGTGTGCGCCACCGCCATCGAGATCTGCTTCCAGCGTTCAGTTTCCAATTCCAGCCGGCGTCGTCCGGCTTTGGTGAGTTCGTAAAACTTGGCTCGACGGTTGTTCTCT
>DATDGH010000276.1:0-6894 GCA_036522215.1 Candidatus Angelobacter sp.
CCGGTTATCGCCGATGGCGGCATCAAATACTCGGGCGATGTGACCAAAGCGGTTGCCGCAGGCGCCAGCGTAGTCATGATTGGTTCGCTCTTTGCCGGAACTGCTGAGAGTCCGGGGGAAACCATTCTGTATCAAGGACGCTCTTTCAAGTCCTATCGTGGCATGGGATCGCTCGCGGCAATGTCCGCCGGCGGCGCGGAACGCTACGCGCAATATGCCGACGATTCTTCCGCCGCCATCACAGTTGACGATGGCGAACGCGACAGCAATCGTCTGGGCAAGCTCGTTCCGGAAGGCATTGAAGGACGTGTACCGTATCGGGGCACGCTGGCAGCCATGATCTATCAGCTTGTTGGCGGCTTGCGCTCCGGCATGGGATATTGCGGCACGCGCAGCATTCCCGAACTCCAGCAGAAAGCCCGCTTTATTCGCATCAGCGGAGCAGGACTGCGGGAGAGTCATGTGCACGACGTGATCATCACCCGCGAAGCCCCCAACTACCGGTTGGAATAGGAAGTCCCCGTTTGGCAACTATAGCAATCCAGAAAGTCCCCCCGCCGCCGTTCAGGAAAAAGCTCCTTGCCTGGCTGCCCACCATTGCATGGCTGGCGATGATTGCTTTCTTTTCTACTGACACATTTTCTTCCGAGCATACCGGCAGCATCCTGGAGAAGATTGTCCGCGCCCTGTATGGGCCCATCTCTCCGGCCCACTTCAAGATGCTTCACGTTTTCGTGCGCAAAACGGCGCACTTCACTGTATACGGGTTTCTGAGCCTGTTGGCCTACCATTCGTGGCGTACTACGGTGCCCCGCCGTTCTGGCTGGATCTTCACCTGGAGCCTGCTGGCTCTGCTGGTGACGCTGGCCGCCGCCAGCCTGGACGAATTTCACCAGATGTTCGTTCCTTCGAGAGGCCCCAGCGTGTATGACGTCTTGCTGGACATGATGGGCGCCACGTTTGTTCAAATCCTGCTGGCAACCTTCGCCCAGCGCCGTCCCTCCCACAAGATACCCGGAAATTGACTCTGTTAATTTGGGGTTAATTTCTTCACTCCTGGTGGTCTTCCGCGGCTCACCATCCAGCAACTCTGGATGTGCGGGCAGCATCCTATTCGTGGCGCTGCTTCTCTAAGTTAGGTGCGACCTATGCAGATATTGCTACGGATGAAGCGAGTAGCACAGTTGATTTTTGATGGTGAGATCTATTCTTTGGCGCGGATTGCTGCCCAAAACCGCCTCAAGAAGACTTACGCGCCCGGCCCGCAGGTCGAGCCGGCCAAGCAAAAGAAAGCCAAGGCAGTCAACGGGAAATAAACTCGCTCATCCACCCCCCGGATCCCCAGGAGCTTTTGGTAATAAAAACATAACGGCCCCGCAGTTTGCTGCTGCAGGGCCGTCGGTAGTCTGTTGGAATTGGCTGAAGGCGCGGAGGCCTTTTGCGAATCCAACTTCGCCAGGACTTAGGTACTCACGCCTTAAGCCTCAGCCACCTCACGTTTGTCGCTACAATCAGAATTCTTCATATTTTTAGGATCGCCCTCCTTTCCCGTGTATCCAGAGAATATCGCAGTCGTTACTCTTAAGTCAATAAGATTGCCGGAATTGGGGAGTTCGGCATAGTGATTTTGCTGATGCCACCCTTACTTTGCGCTTCCCTCGCCCGCAGACCTCTCCCCGGTCAGCGCGTCCGCGGTCACAAAGATCGGCTCAATGTCTGTGGGTAGTGACTTCAGGCTGTCGAGCGCCTTCTGCACTTCCGGGCGGATCATGCTCAATTCCGCCAGCATCTTCTTGGCGCCGTTATAGTCTCCGGTGGCTTCCAGCGTGAGCAGATCGTGGTCCAGAGAGCTGACCGCATCTTTGATTTTGCCGAAGTCCACGCTGAAGGTGCCATCGGTATTCCGTACAAATGCACCTTTGTCCATCAGGTAATTGAACTGCATCGCCATGCCTTTGGCGTGGGCATCCTGCAGGCCAAACCGCAGCGTGCGGAACGATGATGCCAGGAAGGTTGTATAAAGCTGGCGTTCGGTTGCCGGGCCATGCGGCAGCGGTGCTTGAATCTGTCCTTTGTCTGCCTGCGACATAAGGAACTGCAGTGCGAACAACCCGGTCACATCTGCCTTTGCTTCTTCAATGGCGCTGTAGGTTTCCTTTAACTCAAGGCGTGGATTAGTTTCACGCCCATTGATCTTGATCTGATGGGGGCCCAGGCCATGTGTGAGTTCATGGGCCACAATATGAGTGAAGAACAGATCAAAATTCACGTCCGCCTGGTCAGAAGGTCGCAGCACAATCTTCGAAATCGGCGTCAGGATGGCCTTGAACTTGGCCTCCTGAATATTCTTCAGCATCACTCGCTTACTGCCCTTCTGCTGCACCACCCTCTCGTCGTTGGGCAGATTGTAAGCCGCAGTCTGGACGCCATGATTCCCGTCGCCGGCGCTAAAAACCTCATTCACCACTCGGATGGGCGCCAGCGCCCCCAACTTGAGATTGTGATACTGTGCATCTTCAGGGAGATTGTTTTCTATGTCCTGAAGATGATCGCCGAAAAACGCAAGTCGCGCGGTCTCTTTGTCGTCACGCAGGTTGATGTAGGCTTCAAACGCGGCTTTATAGCCGAAAACCTCATCGTTGTATGTCTCATATGGCCCATAAGTGACATCAAGGGGCGCATCCAGGTCCATCCATGCCATGTCACTCTCTAGGTAGTTGTTGGTGGTGAATGCATCAGCGCGCGTCGTCAGGAATTTCTTCAGAGTGGCATTGTCACTGAGTGCGGCAGCCTGCCGCAGCAAGCGCGCCGCCGTTACCAGGTCCCTGATGTACTCGGTGCTGTAGGGCACAAACTTGAGCTTATGCTTTTCATCGCGCCTGATTACGGCAAAGAATCCTTCCGCCGCAGCCTTAGACTCCGGATACAACGTCTTTACCCAGCTCTCGAATTCTTCCTTGGTCATATCTTCCGGATAAAAATTTGCTCCAGCCGGCTTTCTCGCGGGGACGCCCGGCAGAAACGTCTTATGCTCATCAATCTCTGACCACGGGCTCTTATTAATCCAGAAATAATGCAGGCGCGCCTGCCCCAGCGGCGATCTGTCCTGCTGAAGCTTCTGATAGAGCGCAAGGTCGCCGCTCCAAATCTGCTGCATGAACAGCCGATTGACGATCCGGGCTGCCTGGATCAGCGTGATCAATGCCTTCTGGTCGCCTCGGGAAAGCCCGGAGGTATTCACCTCCAGTGGTGTGGGCGCAAAACGCGCCGCCATCTTTTTCAGTTCATCGAGACCCGGGGTGGATGTGGTGGTAGTTTCCTGTGCGATTGAGGCAGTCATAAAGAACAACACAGCAAGAACAATCCTGCGCATGAGGGAAGGATAAATGGTTCAGGAAGCAATCAGCAATCAGATCACCGTGACCGCCGTGATCAAGGTGAATGAATGGGGTGCAGATCACCGGGTCACGGCATTTCTCAATTTTGCAACTATGACAATAATGTCGGGTTTGGCTTCTTTATAATATCTACCAAGAATTTCCGTGGCAGTGCCTAAAACAGATCGCGCCCAGGCCTCTCTGCCCCTTACTCAGAGGCGACCGGTACTCGTCGCTCTGGCAGTAGCTGTCTTTATTCTGCTCATCGTCGTGTTCTCGCAAACCGCTTTCAATATCAAGCAACTTCATCCCGGATCAGTAGAGCAAACGCTGGTGCTGGTTGCGCTCTCGACACTGGTATTCCTGCTGCTCGTCGCGCTGACGTTTGTCCTCCTGCGCAATCTGTTGAAACTCTACGCTGAACGCCGCTTGGGAGTGCTGGGATCGCGCTTCCGCACGCGCATGGTGATTGCAGCTCTGTTGCTCTCCTTTGCCCCGGCGATCGTTATGTTCATGTTTGCTTACGGCCTCATGAACCGCTCCATCGACAAGTGGTTTTCCGCTCCGGTCGAGCAAATCCAGCAGGATTCCGGCTATGTCGCCAACATCCTCTCCGGCTATGCGGGGGACAGCGCGCGCCAGGAGGCGGCGGAGATCGCCGCGTCTACTGACGTTCGGCATGCCTTTGAAACCGGAAACTACACCGGTGTTTTGAACGAATTTCGACGCCATGAGCCGACTCTGGGCGGCGGCTTCGCTGTGGCCATTGCCGATGATCATGCCGTGGCGAGTTGGAAGATGCCGGGGCCCTGGGGCGCCTTGCGCGGGCAGTTGCCTTCCCTCCGGCGCCTTGAGCAAGGACCGGAAAAGTGGACCAGCGGGAACACCGAATATGTTCTGGCTGCATCCACGGTGAGGGGTTCGGGTGAAATCCTGGTGGCAATGCCCTGGCCCAAGGACTTCACCCCCACACTGAATCAGATCATCAAGAACCAGAACACATTTCTGGCGCTTGGCCGCGAAACCAAACGCATTCGCGGCATGTATATGCTCGTGCTCATGCTGCTGACAGTGCTAGTGTTGTTTGCCGCCACCTGGGTATCGCTCTACGTGGCCAAGCTAGTCACAAAACCGGTCGCCGCACTGGCAGAGGCCACACGGGAAATCTCTTTGGGCCATCTCGGGCATCGCGTGGGCGTGTCCGCTGCCGACGAACTCGGGCAGCTTGTCTCATCCTTCAACAGCATGGCTGCTGAGTTGGAGTCCAGCCGGGAGAAAATTGAGCAGTCGTCGCGCGCGCTGGCTGACACCAATACAGAACTGGAACAGCGCCGCCGGCACATCGAGACTATCCTGGAAAATATTCCCACCGGTGTGCTCTCCCTGGATGCAGACCGGCACGTCTCCCACAGCAACCAGGCCCTGAGCCGCATGTTCTGGCCCAATGGCGGCGTTCCCTTTCCTGGCACCAGCCTGCGCGACGTCTTCCCTGTGGATGTGGCCACAGATCTTACCAACCTGTTGCGCAAATCGGACCGCATGTCCGTGACCACCAGCCAGCTCGAGATCCCCGTTCGCAGCGATAAGCTGAATGTGGCTGTGACCGTTTCTTCGGTGCAACATGGAAAACAGCGCCTGGGATACGTGATTGTCTTTGAAGATTTCAGCGATTTGCTGAAAGCGCAAAAGGAAGCGGCCTGGCGCGAGGTTGCGCGCCGCGTTGCTCATGAGATCAAGAACCCTCTCACCCCTATCGCGCTGTCAGCAGACAGAATCCGCAAGCACCTGGATCGTAGCGCCCCCCCCGATCAGGCGTCGTTGGCAGTGATTCATGGCTGCGCTGAAACCATTGCCGGCGCGGTAGAAACGGTTCGCGCGCTGGTGGATGAATTCTCTTCTCTCGCCCGCTTCCCTGCCGCGCAACTGCGCCCGGCGGACGTGAATGAAATGATCGAGAGCACTCTGGGAATGTTCAACGGGCGGCTGGACGGCATCGTGGTGGAAAAGCAACTCGCGCAGGACTTGCCCCAGGCTATGGCTGATCCTGAAGGCATCAAACGTGCCTTGGCCAACTTGATCGATAATGCCGCCGACGCCATGCAGGATTCCCTTCTGCGCGAAATCCACATCTCTAGTGCCCTGGTGGAGAGCAAGGACGCAGTTGAAATTACGATTGCCGACACCGGACACGGAGTGACACGCGACCTTAAAGAGAAGCTCTTCTTGCCTTATTTCTCCACCAAGAAACGCGGAACCGGCCTGGGATTAGCCATAGTCCGCCGCATCATGGAAGACCACCACGGCTCCATTCGCGTAGAAGAAAACCAGCCGCTCGGCGCCAAGTTTGTGATGGAGTTGCCGGTAGTTCAGGCGGCAGCGGCCAGTAATTGAACCCACCATTGGCGAAAAAGCCAGTCAACGCACCGCCGTCTCCACCTGCTTCGTCTCCGTTGCTTCCTTGCGCAACTTAAAGAACACTGCTTTTGCAATGGCCATGCACACCAATACAGCCCCGAACGTGCAGACAATCGTGGCTCCCGTGGGTGTATCGAACACCACTGAGCAATAGCAGCCCAGCGCGGAAACCAGCGTCCCCATGGTCCAGCCGATTGCCAGGCGGGCGCCGATGCGGTCGGCAAAGAGCATGGCGCCAACCGAAGGCACAATCAGGTAACAAAACACCAGCAACACCCCGGCAATGGCGACTGAAGAGGTCACCACGAAACCGAAGGAAGCGTAAAACAAAAAGTCCCATAACTTCACATTGATGCCGGTGCGCTCGGCATTGTCGTGATTCATGGAAATCATCAAAAACTTCTTCCTGAAAACAAAATGGAAGAGGCCAATCACGCCGTAGAGGATGGCCGTCTTGATGACCTCCTGTTTGGAGACAGCCAGGATGTTCCCTACCAGCATGTCTTTCAGGTGTTCGGTTTCACCCGTGGCCTTGCTCATGGCCAGAATCGCTGCGGCCGACGCCACAGCGTAAGAGATGCCAATAAAAGCTTCCACTGGAATGCGTTTGCGCTTAGACCGCACCAGGGAAAAGATGAGCGCCCCTACGAAAGTGAATCCCAGGCTCATCCAGTAGGCGCCCTCTCCGTGTGGATCCACCCCGATTAGGATGGCAATGGTTGCGCCCAGAGCGGCAATCTGCGCCAGGGCAAGATCAACAAAGATGACTCCACGCTCCACTACATGCACTCCCAGATAGGCGTGAATGCCAGTCAGAATCAGGCTCGCCACAAATGGGAGAATCAGGAATTGAAGAATTTCCATCTCTGTCCTTTTTACTGAGTTTGTTGGAATGCCTGCGTCAGGATACCAATGTCATAATCGAAAAGCTTAAAGTAATCGGTCACCTCTGGCTTCCCTCCCACCGAAGGCAACATAACCACAACTTTGCCATTGACCATGCTGGCAATGCTGTTGGGCGTCTTCAAATCAAAATACGGTTCAATCAGCATGACCTTCACGTTCTCACGCTTCATTAGGTTTACCAGTTCAAGCGTGTGCG
>DATDGH010000277.1:0-15930 GCA_036522215.1 Candidatus Angelobacter sp.
CATTCCAACAAATTCCTGAACCCCGAGCGGGATGGCGCTGTGCTTCCCATCCTTCACTTGAATGGTTACAAGATTGCCGGTCCAACCGTGCTGGCGCGGATTCCCAATGAAGAACTCACTGACCTGTTTGTCGGTTACGGATATCAGCCCTTCATGGTTGAAGGCGATGATCCGGAAACCATGCACCAGTTGATGGCAGCCACGCTGGACAGCGTGTTGGCGGAGATCCAAAGCATCCAAAAAGAGGCGCGGATCAACGGTTTTTCCACCCGACGGCGCTGGCCCATGATCATCCTGCGGACTCCAAAAGGCTGGACGGGCCCAAAGAAAGTGGATGGGATTCAGATTGAAGGCACCTTCCGCGCGCACCAGGTCCCGGTTACCGATCTGGATAAAAAACCTGAGCACATCAAGATTCTTGAGCAGTGGATGCGCAGCTACAAACCGCAGGAACTGTTTGACAGCAAGGGCAAGCTGGTTTCGGAAGTTGCGGAGCTTGCTCCCGGGGGAAAGCGCCGCATGGGGATGAACCCGCATGCCAACGGCGGACTGCTGCTTCAGGATCTGCGCTTGCCGGATTTTCGCCAGTACGCCGTGAGCGTGCCCAAACCGGGAACAGAGTATGCGGAGTCGACGCGGGTTCTGGGCTGTTTTCTGCGTGACATCCTGAAGGAAAACGAAAGCGCGCACAATTTCCGCATTATGGGGCCGGATGAGACGGCCTCCAACCGGCTGTCAGCCGTATTTGAGGTCACTGACCGCGTTTCCACTGCCAAAGTTTATCCCTACGACGAAAACGTTTCCCCTTCCGGCCGAGTGATGGAGGTGCTCAGCGAGCACATGTGCGAGGGCTGGTTGGAAGGCTATCTTCTGACCGGACGCCACGGATTTTTTTCCTCCTACGAGGCATTCATCCATATTGTCACCTCTATGTTCAACCAGCATGCAAAGTGGCTGGAAGCCACGCGGCACATCCCGTGGCGCGTGCCCATCGCGTCTTTAAATTACCTGCTGACCTCGCACGTCTGGCGTCAGGACCACAACGGCTTCAGCCACCAGGATCCCGGCTTCATCGATCACGTAGTCAACAAGAAACCGGAAGTGGTGCGCGTGTATCTTCCTCCGGACGCCAACTCTCTGCTGTCCGTTGCTGATCATTGCCTGCGTTCGCGCAACTACGTGAATGTGATTGTGGCTGGCAAACAACCCGAGCTGCAGTGGCTGGACATGGAATCCGCTCTCCGTCATTGTGCGAGAGGGGTGGGAATCTGGGAGTGGGCCAGCAACGACCAGGGTGACCCGGACGTGGTGATGGCGTGCGCCGGCGATATTTCCACGCTGGAGATTCTGGCGGCCACTTCTCTGCTTCGCAAGCACGTGCCGCAGCTCAAAATCCGGGTGGTGAATGTTGTTGATCTGATGACCATACAGCCAGCAAGCGAACATCCGCACGGCCTGGCCGATGAGGACTTCGACCGCATCTTCACCAGGGACAAGCCCACTATCTTTGCGTACCATGGCTACCCGTGGCTGATTCATCGCCTGGCTTACCGCAGGCACAACCACGACAATCTGCACGTGCGCGGTTACAAGGAAGAGGGCAGCACCACAACGCCCTTTGACATGGTGGTGCGCAATAATATGGACCGCTTTCAACTGGCAATGGATGCCATCGGCCGCGTTGCCCGCATAAAAGGAGAAGCTGATCAAGCCATTCAGCTCTTCAGGAGAAAATTGGTGGAGCATGGGCAATACATTCGCCAGCACGGCGAAGACATGCCGGAAGTGCGCGATTGGAAATGGAGTATTACATAGAGATTGAATGGAACACCTAGTTCTCTGTCTTAACAGCGGGTCTTCTTCTCTGAAGTTTGCGCTGTTCAGAATCTCGGGCACCGTTGAACAAAAACTCGTATCAGGGGCTGTAGAGAACATCGGCGCGCAGGCGCGTCTGTGGTTGCGCGATGCTGACAAAGTTCTGCTGGATCAGCAGCAATCTCTGCCGGGCGCGCACGAGTGCATCGCCGCCATCTTCAACTCACTCGATCATCTGAGTCTGTCGCGTCCTCAGGCTGCGGGACACCGCATTGTGCATGGCGGCCCACGGTACACACAGCCAGAAAGAATCGATTCGCGATTGCTGGAAGAGCTCGAGCGCCTGATTCCGCTCGCGCCCCTACACCTGCCGGCGCAAATCGAACTCATCCGTGCTCTCGCCCAACACTATCCTGACCTGCTGCAGGTAGCATGCTTTGATACTGCTTTTCATGCAGGCATGCCGGAAGTTGCGGGTCGCCTGCCGTTGCCGCGCCGGCTTTGGGATGTCGGGATCCGGCATTACGGCTTTCACGGTCTGTCTTATGAGTTCATCGTGAACGCTCTCGAAGCTGCCGCGCGGGGGCGCGTGATCATTGCTCATCTCGGAAATGGCGCCAGCATCGTCGCCCTCCGTGACGGCAAGCCGGTGGATACCAGCATGGGCCTTACCCCCGCAGGCGGTTTCATGATGAGCACGCGCAGCGGTGATCTTGACCCCGGCATTCTGCTCTACCTCCTGCGCAATGGGTACAGCTCTGACCAGGTGGAAAAGATGGTCAATCGCGAATCGGGTTTGTTGGGTGTCTCCGGCTCCTCCAGTGATATGAAGACGCTGCTGACAAGACGCAGTCAAGATCCCATGGCGGACCAGGCTATCCAGATGTTTTGCTACGGAATAAGGAAATTTATCGGCGCGTACGCGGCGGTCCTCGGCGGAGTGGATACGCTGGTATTTACCGGGGGCATCGGTGAGCGCGCAGCCGCCGTCCGCGAAGAGATTTGCCGGGGACTGGAATTCCTGGGAATTCAGTTAAGCGGGGAACAGAATGCACAAAATGCAGCCATCATCAGCGCACCCGGGAGTCAATGTTCGGTAAGAGTCATTCCTACAGATGAGGATCTGATGATTGCGCGGCATACAGCCAAGACCATTTCTGAATTGTGATTTGTGATTTGTAATTTGTGATATTTGTGATTCTCAGAGTGGCTGGGAAAACCACAAATCGTCAATCGCAAATCACAAATTCTTTCGCTTCGTCGCTTTTGCTGCCGTAGCCAGCAGCACTTTCGTCACGTCCAGCAAGGCCGCAAAGCGCGCATCCTGGGTCAGGCCGTGATGGTAGCGATAGTAGATCTGCTGCGTGATTACTGCCGTCTTGAATAGCGCAAAGACATAGTAGTAGATAATGTTGGCAACATCACGCCCGGTTTTTTCTTCATAGCGCTGCGCCAGTTGCGCGCGGGTCATACTGCCGGGCAGCGTGGTTGGCCCCCAATGGACCGATTGCAATTCCGGCGGGTCATCTTGCTCAACCCAATAGGCTATGGCCGTTCCCAGATCAGAGAGAGGGTCGCCCAGCGTACACATCTCCCAGTCCAGCACTCCCTTCACGCGGGTGATATCGTCGCCATCCAGCACCATGTTATCGAACTTGTAATCATTGTGGATGAGGGTGGCGCCGCCTTGCCGGGGCAAGTGTTCCTTCAACCAGGAGGAGAGATGCTCGACTTCGGGTAAATCGTGGGTCTTAGAGCCATGGTAGCGCTCAATCCATCCCTTGACCTGCCGCTCGAGGTAGCCTTCTGGTTTGCCCAGATCACCCAGGCCAATCGCGGCATAATCCAGGCTATGCAGGCTAGCCAGAGTGTCAATAAACGATTCGTCCAGCTGCCGGGCCTTTTCAGTCGAGATGTTCAGTCCTGAAGGCATTTTCCGGCGAAGAATGATGCCATGAATGCGCTCCATCAGATAAAAAGGCGCGCCCAGAATTTCTGTGTTGTCGCAATAGAGGAGTGCGCGGGGAGCGGGATAGACCAAGTGCAAGCGGGAGAGCACGCGGTATTCCCGTCCCATATCGTGAGCAGACTTGACCTTGCTCCCAAAGGGGGGGCGACGCAGAACCAGCTCTCGCCCGCCGAGGGAGACGAAGTAGGTAAGGTTGGAATGGCCGCTGGGAAATTGCTGGACCGTCAGCGGCCCGCTGCTCTCAGGGAAGTGGCTGAGCAAAAAGGCCGCGAGCCGCGAAAGATCGAGCTCTTCTCCCGGGCGGACATCAGCCGCGCGATCTTCAAATCCAATGCTCATGCCTTCGCTTGACATGGATGCCATTTTGGCCCTCAGCGATAAGTAACCAGCGACGGATCGTCGAGGTGCGGTAATTCGTTAAACGAACTCAAGGTAAAGCGTTCGCCGGAAAAAAGGAACTCGCTGAACGAGCAGTTGCGCGCCATCCATGCCACTTTCAATGTGTTCTCCGGAGAGAGATCCAGGGCGCGCTGAAGAGCCACTCCGATGGGCCCGCCGGAGTTGAAAACGGCCACGTTTTCCCGGCCGCCATTGACGCTGCACACCTGAGATAAGCCGCGATTCACACGAACACAGAACTCAGGCCACGACTCCACGCCCTCAACCTCAATCTCACCCGCCACCCATTTGCCGATCACCACTTCGAACAATCTTTGAAAGGTCTTGTATTTTTCCTGCACACTGCCGGCCCGCAAAAAATCCTGTTGCAACTCGCGCACCTGTGGATTGCTATCCGCCAGGCCATCGAGGCTGGCCTCCATCACCCATTCTCCGTGATACTCATCGAATTCCGGCATTACCTGCACCTCCGGCCAGGGAAGCCCGGCTTTCTTGTACTCTTGGCCCACGATTCTGGCGGTCTCCATCTGGCGAGTCCGAGGGCCGGTGTAAATCCGTTGAAACGCGAGCGGGCGATGCCCCCAGTAATTCCCCAACAGCTGCGATTGCCTCTCTCCCACCGGAGAGAGCTTGTCGTAGTTCTGTTCGAGAAATGAGGCTTGACCGTGGCGTACGAGAAAGAGTCGGCTCATTGGAACCAGTATTTAGTGCTTAAACCTATCTTCAAACACAGGAGCGCACATTGCTGTGCGCTCCAAGACCAATTCAGCTAATTACTAACTACTGCTTTTCACCATACATGGCAGGCATTCTGGCTGACCATTTTCTGGCCGGGCTTGCAACCGAAGGCTTTGGCGAAATCGGGGTTGTTTTGCAGCGTGCCGATTACGCGGAAGCGTCCGGGCGAATGCGGATCGGTTTTGGCCAGCAGTCGGGCACTCTCATCGGTTTGATTTTGACACCAGATCTGGGCGAAACCCAGGAAGAAGCGCTGCTCCGGCGTGAAACCGTCTTTCTTGGCCGGCACCTTGCCTTTCTCGGTAGCCATTTCATTGTGCAAGGCCATCAGGGCGATACGAGCGCCGCCATTGTCCGCTGTATTTTCGCCCAAGGTCAGCTTGCCATTGAGATGGACGTCTTCCACCGTGACAAATGAGCTGTACTCATCTGCAACGCAGCCGGTGCGCTGGTCGAATTCCTTGCGATCGGCTTGCGTCCACCAGTTTGTAAGATTACCGCTGGCATCGAACTTGCTCCCTTGATCGTCAAATCCGTGAGTCAGCTCGTGTCCAATCACCACGCCGATTCCGCCGAAGTTTACCGCATCATCCTCACTGCGATCGAAGAACGGCGGCTGCAAAATGCCGGCGGGAAAGTTGATGTCGTTTTCCGCCGCGCTGTAGTAGGCGTTCACGGTGGGCGGCGACATGCCCCATTCGTTCTTGTCCAGGGGACGGCCGATCTTGCTCCAGTTGCGATGCACCTCAAAGGAGCGCGCGCGGCGTATGTTGCCGGCGAAATCGTCGCGCGCAATCTGCACTGTGCTGTAATCTCGCCACTGGTCGGGATAGCCGATCTTATTGGTGATGGCCTTCAACTTGATCTCCGCCTGCTTTTTGGTTTCCGCGGTCATCCACGGCAGCTCCTGGATGTCTGTGCCCAGGGCCGATTCCAGTGCGTTCACCATCTTCAGCATCCGCGCTTTGCCTTCAGCCCCGAAAGTCTCATTCACGTAAGGCTGCCCCAGCGCTTCTCCCAGGAGTTGGTCCGTAGTTTGTACGCAACGCTTCCAGCGCACCTGAAGTTCTTTGGCTCCGTTCAAGAACTTCCCATAGAAACTGAAATTTTCCTGGACGAAAGGCTCGGAAAGACCTGGGGCCGCGGCGTGCACCACGTGCCATCTGAGGTACGTTTTCCAGTTATCGAGGGGAATGGAGTCAAAGGAGCCGCTAACCTTCTGGAAGAAATCCGGCGGCACCACATTCACTTCGGTGAAGGATGGAGCGCCGCTGGAGGCAAAGAAGCGGGCAAACTGGAAGCTCGGGGCTTGCGTGGCCAGGTCCTGAACGGACATTTTGTGGTCGCGTGTCCTGGGATCGCGCATGGTTACCCGGTCAAATGCGGCCTGTGCCAGCTTGGTCTCAATGTCCATAGTGGTCTGCGCTTCTTTCTGCGCCGCGGCCGGATCGTCGCCCAGCAGCTTAAGCATGTTGGTCACATGAACCACATATTTCTCGCGCGTTTCCTGGGACTTGGCGTCGTCTTTGATGTAGTAATCCCGATCGGGCAGGCCGATGCCGCCTTGGAATACGCCCGCCATCTCGATGCTGGCATTGTGAAGATCAGGCTGCGCGCCGAAGCCAAACAGAGCGTTGATGCCGTTGGCGTGCAAAAAAGCAATGGTGTCAATCAATTGGTCCTTGTCGGAAATCGCGGCAATTCGGTCCAGCAGGGGCTTGAGTGGATCACTGCCCTTGGAGTTCACGCTCTTCTCGTCCATGCAGGAGGCGTACATGTCGCCGATTTTCTGAGTGATCGGATCGCGCTTGGCATGATTGGCGGATGCCTTTTCCAGAATCTCGTGCAGCAGCTGCCGGTTATACTCAGCCAGCTCGTTGAACCGACCCCAGCGTGACTGGTCGGCGGGAATGGGGTTGTTCTTTCGCCACGTCCCGCAGGCGTATTCATAAAAGTCCTCGCACGGATTCACAGTCTTGTCCATGGCAGACAAGTCGAAGGACTTGGGCCGGGATACGGGCTTGGAGGTGGTGTCAGCGCTGCTGGACGCCCCGGAACTGGGACTTTGCGCCATCGCGGCGATCATTCCCAGAAACATCATGGCTGCTATTTTTTTCCAAAACATAGGTATGCCTCACTTGCGGGAGAGTTGGGCAAAACTCAGCAGTGTATGCCAGACAGCGGCAACTTGGCAATGCGCATACGAGTGATCGCTGAGGGCCGCGCAGACTTATCTTCCCGGCGGATAAATCTGGCGTTTCAGCAGCATGCTGCAGCCCGCGGTCTGTTGTTGTATCTGGCCCATCTTCATGGTGATTGTGCCTGCAAAAGAATCCGCGGTCTGCGGATTCACCTCTTTGCCGGGCCCGGTTGCGGCGGGCTTGATCAGGAGCGTGCCCTCTGCGTCCTTTGGAAATTGCGGCAGAGGCCGTTCATAGGTCACTAATTCCCAACCCTGTTGGCCAAGGATGTTGAGCGGACCCGTGACCTGAGTCTCGCCGAGACACGAGGATCCCTCAAGTCTGAGCATCTTGTATTCCCACCTGGGCCCGACCGCGGGATTGTTGGACGCCTGTTGAGTGGGTGCGGCCACGGAAGCTGTAAACGCTACCAGCAGGGCCAGCAGAGATAAATACATCAGCACACGCAATGACATAGTTCTCCTTTGCAAATATCCTTATGCATAAGTTTAGAACGAGAACCGCCATCCGCTCTTGCACCTGATTTGACTCTAATGAAGCAGCAAATTGCTGAGATATTGCGACGCCATGGAGCAAACTCGTGAGGGCTAAATTGAAGCTGAGATTTTTGTCATTCCGATCCGCAATGCGGGAGAGGCTGCTGCTGGTTTTCATCCTTTGTCGTAAGAACCTGCAACCAGAACAAAATTCTCATAGCCGCCTGCATGACGGCCTACGAGGCAGCAGTGGCTACTCTGGCGCCCTGCGGCGCGCGTTTCATATCTGTCTGGGCCACGATCATGGCAAAGTATCGCCGGTAAGAGTAGAAAACACCCACCATCAGCGGCAGCAGTAGCACCGGAACCTGCCATTCAGCCTGTCCGGAAATCGTGAGGACCACTCCGGCAATCGCTGCACTGGCCAGGAAAAATGGATACGAGAGCTGGAACATGGATGCCCAGGCGCGCAGGGCGTTTTTCTTTTCCGTCAGGGCAATGATGATCGCTACAGGAATAGAGTTCACGGCAAAGAAGCCCGCTGCTGCTACGGCCAGCAGCAGCGGATGCGACTTGAGGGTCGAAGCAAGCGCCTCGGAGGTATACAGCAGACGAGTGGCGCTTACGGCCAGAGCCATGTTGGAGAAATTAAACACGATCCGCGTCCAGTTGAACTTACCTTTGGCTTGCGGCAGAGACTGGATGAAGGTAGATACGCAGCCGACGAGAAGAGCTTCAGGCGTGCTCACCTCAGCGACCGCTACCAGAATGAAAGGAAGATTCATGGACATGGTGCCGGTTACGCCGGGCAGCTTCACCCGCAGACGCGATGCGACGACAGACAGCGTCAGCAGCACCAGAAACGCGGTGGGATTCGCCGGCTTCCAGTGACGCAGCGCATCGATCAGCACTGCCGCGCCCGCGGCCACTACCAGCGTGATGAAAGCTTTCGAAGTTGAGGAGAGTTCTTTCACAGTGTCTGATCCCTGAAAATGATTTTTCTGTCTACTTCAGTTTATGTCCGAATCCGCCGATTCAGAGAAGGTGTTAACACTGTCGCCCCAGACAATGGAGTTACCCCAGACGATGCTGTAACCGGAGTCCAGAGAGTCTCCCCATACTATAGAGCTGCCCCAAATGATCGAGTTTGATTGCAATACGTTGCTTCCCCAAACAATCGAGCTCCCCCAGGTAATGCTGTTGACCCAGACTGACGATGGGTCGCCTTGTAAATGCACGTTACCGACAGAGTCACGCACCGCTACCGGCGAAAGTGAGCTGCCGGACGGTTGATCGTTGCTGTTAACCGCTGCATTTGCGTTCAGATATCCCGCGCCCACCGTAAAAATATCGCCTTGCAAGTTGTAGTAGTTTCCCGCAGTCGAGGTCGCACTTGTATGAGCGGGATAAGTCTTGGTGGCGGTCTTCAGCAGCCTGATCTTGATCTGGTCCGGTGACAGGTTAGAATTCCGCTGCAGCATCAGGGCTACCGTGCCACTGACAACCGGGGCTGCCATGCTGGTGCCACTCATGAAGAAATAGGACGCCTTGTTTCCGTACCCGCCGTAAGCGCTGGGGGCTACCTCGTCGGCCGGAGACAACTGGTCCAGCGTGCTGCCATTAGCCAGGAGTGAGACTACGCGATTGCCAGGAGCAATCAAGTCTGGCTTGATCACGTGGTCCACCAGGGTAGGCCCTTTTGAGCTAAAACTGGTGACCGTGTCGTCAGAGGTAATGTCCGTGGCATGAGTGTTGAGGGCGCCTACGGTGATCGCATACGGGTCATTTCCCGGGGCGGTGATGGTGCCGTAGCCGCTCGTCTTCATGGAGTTGTCGCGGCCATAGTTGCCTGCGGCCACCACCACAACAATACCGGCCTTCCAGGCCTGCTCTACCGCCTGGCAGACCGGATCGAGGGTGTAGCTCTCAGAAACCCTGCGGCCCAGCGAGAGATTGATCACGCGGATGTTATAAGTATTTTTTAGCTGAATGGCGCGCTGAATGGCTGCGATAACCGCGCTGTCAGTGCCGGTGCCGTTCCCATCCAGAACCCGCAGGTTGATGAGGTTGGCGTTAGAGGCTATGCCTACCATCGCTCCGCCTGAGACCTGGCCGTTACCGGCAAGCAGACCGGCTACATGAGTGCCGTGTCCGAAGGCATCGTCCACACTGGAGTCGCCGGCAACAAAGCTTTGGCTGTAGACTACGCGCGAGGACCCGTTGTAAAGGTTCTGAAGGTCAGGATGGTTCGCTCGCACGCCACTGTCAATGATTGCGATTCCAATCCCCGAGCCGTCATACCCTGCCTGAATTACTGCAGACGATTGGCTGGCATCCAGAATGTAATCCCAAATCGAAGTGTGCTGGACCTTACGGTCAGGAGAGACGTAGACCACGTCCGGATCATTGGCGAGGGTTGAAAGCATTCTTGCCGGAATTCGGAATAGTCCTGCGTTGACGACGTCCAGCGAGTTTCTGTGCGATGCACCAAAACCCTGCATTCTCTGAACGTGATTTTGCAAAGCCGTTCCTTGCCGGAACTGGATGATAACGTCAACCAGTTCCTCCGGCGCTTGCTGGGCCTTTCCTGCCGCCAGGCCGGCCCGCTTGGAATTCAATTCAGGCGAAAGCTGCCTTGGCCCCGCCATACAGAGACTCGTCGCCACCACTACCATCAGGAGAGTCAGAAATGCTTTCCGTGTTGTTGTCGTTGGCCTCATGTTGTTTGCGTTCCTTGTTGCATTCTTTGTCTCACTTGCTTGACGTTCATTATTTGGTTCACTCCGTCCCTTGCGGAAGTCGGGGATCAGCAGGAGGGATTCAGGAACCCCACACTGCCGAGGCGGCGATGCGAACCGCATTTCTATCCTGCTGTGAGACGTGGTTCAGTCCGACCAGCGCTACCACCGCCAGGCCGGCTACCAGGATCATTGCTCTTATTCTGGAAAACATGGGTTGTTTACCTCTGCCTAAAGTACCTACCTAACCTGTGACATCTCTAATTGCAATCGCCACGCCAACCCCATAGACAGGTCAAGTTATTGGTTTTAAAAGACTTATCGATGGATTTTCGAGCCGCGAGAGGTGACACTTTGTCCGCACAGTACTAAAGTCTTGTGCGCAGAGTAACGGTTAATTCCTGTATTTGCTTAGACTTAGCGGGAATGTGCTTTCCAGTGACATCTTGTCGCAGGCTGTGGCCGGCGCCATGGGCGGCGTTGGCAGCGAACTTACGAGTCGCCGGGTAAATGCATGAGTAGCATGGAAGAAGATGTGGTAAGGGGTATTGCATTCGACGATCTGCCCGTCATTGACAATGGCAATGCGATGGCAAAGCGAGGATGCGAACAACAGGTCGTGAGAGATAAAGAGGATGCTCATCGTCAACTTGCGATTGAGGTCTGAGAACAGGGACAGGATTTCCGACTGGGTAATGGCATCAAGCGCACTGGTAGGCTCGTCTGCAATTAAAAGTGCAGGCCGGTGCAGGATGGCCATGGCGATCAGCACCCGTTGGGCCTGGCCCACGCTGATCTCAGATGGATAGCGGCGCAGAAACTCTTCTGTGGCCGGCAGGCTTACATTCTCCAGGCTGCTGAGGATCGCCTGCTGGCACTGCTGCCTTGTACCCTTTGCGTGTAGCTTCCACGCCTCGGCGAGCTGTGTTCCAAGGCGCAATGCGGGGTTGAGGGACGACATGGCGCTCTGGGGGACAAATGAAATTTCCTTGCCTCGCAGCTTTCGCCATTCGCTTTCTTTCATTCCCAGCAACTCGCGGCCATTCCATAGAATTGAACCGGAGGCGGTTCCACCCTTCATGCTCAACAATCCCAGAATGGCAAGCGCCAGCGAACTCTTTCCACATCCGCTATGCCCCACCAGTCCCAGGATCTGCCCACGCTCCAATTCCAGCCGCAGTCCTAGCAGGACAGGCTTGTCCTTGTAGGTAATGGTGAGTTGGGTGGAAAGGATCAACATAGCTTCTAGCTGCTCTACTTCAATTCCAGCTCTTCCACATTCCAAAAAGTCTGCGGACGCAGGGCGCTGGGCTGGGCGTTCTTCACGCTGGAAGCCACCGCGACTAATGCGTCTTTGTTTACCAGGTAGACGAACGGTTCCTGCTCCCACAGAATTTCCTGCACGCGGTCCCAGTATTGTTTGCGCTTGTGCTCGTCGCCGGAAGAAGCCTGGGCACGCATCAGCGTGTCGATCTCCGCCTCCCACGGCGTAGCTGGCGTTTTCTGGCTGGGATTCCATTGATGGTTCTCCGAGGAGCTCAGCCAGAGATTCATTTGGGAATTCGGATCCAGGTCGCCGCTCACATTGCCCAATAAACACGCCTCATAATTAAATTTTTGAGTGATGCGCTCAATGATGGTGGGAAAATCCAGCGTGGCCACACTCGCCTTAATGCCAATCTTCTTCAAGTCCTCCTGGATCATGGTGAGCATGCTCTCACGCGCCGGATTGCCGGCGTTGGTAATGATGGAAAATTCCACAGCATTGCCACTCTTGTCGCGGAGCACGCCGTTATCCAGGTGAAATCCATCCTGCTGCAGGCGGCGCAAGGCCGAACCGGTATCGTAAGGATGCGGTTTCAGCTTTTCGTTGAACCAGAACTTGTTCGCCGGGGAGATAACCCCGATAGCCGGCCGCGCATGTCCCCGAAAAACAATCCTCGCCAGGTCTTCGCGATTGATGGCCTCAGAAATTGCCCGGCGAAAGTTGGTCGAGGTAAACCAAGCCAGCTTATATGCGGGCAGAGGCGCATTTGGCACCTGATTGAACCAAAGCTGCTCCGTATCCGCTGAAGGACCCGCGTCCCGGACGAGCGAGCGGTCCTGGGTGGAAAATTTGTCGTAGATGGCTGGGGAAAGGATGTTGATGAGATGAATTTCACCACGGCGAAAACGCAATGCTTCAATTTCGCGGTTTTGCTCAATCTCCAGCCGCACGGCATCGAGATAAGGCAATTGATGTCCGTTTGCGTCCTTCTTCCAGTAGTAAGGATTGCGTTTGAGCAGCAGGTAGGAACCCGCCTTGTGCTCAGCTACATAGAATGGCCCCAACGCGGCCATTTCTTTTAATGGCGAGGTGGCAGAAAGAATAGGAACAGTGTCGAACAGATTCACCAGGTTGGCGACAACGGCCGGGAAGGTGATTTCTATTTCCGTGGGCGAGATGATGTGCGTGGCCAGCTTGCCCTGGCCCGACCGGAATGCATCGCCCACGGCTGTGTGCAACGCGGGATCCATGAGCTGCTGCATGGTGTAGGCCACGTCGGCGGAAGAAAATGGAGTGCCATCAGAATAGTGGGCGCCCTGGCGCAACTTGAAGCGAATGCGCTTGCCGCCCTCCAGGAGCTTCCACTCGGTGGCCAGCTCAGGCTGCGCCTTCTGCGTAATGCGGTTCACGCGCAGCAGAACGCCGCCGGTAAGATAGGCAACTGTTTCTGACTGGTTGTCCTGCACCAGCAGCGGATTCAGCGTTTTGGGCTCAGCGTTGAGACAAAAGCGCAGCTCCCCGCCATTCTGCGCCAGAAGCGCGGAAGAGGCCAGGAGCAACACGCATCCGAGAAAAAATCGTTTCATGCGCGCACCTCATGCTTATTGAGCAAGGTTTGGAAGCTGCTTACTACCACAATCAGAACAATAAGAGGTACGAATTGCCAAGGTTCCGGACGTAACGTAACCACATGTTGCAACTCGCGGAGAAGGGCGCCGAGAGAAGGCAGGGGCTCCGATACTCCGAGTCCCAGTACTCCCAGATTGGCTTCTGCAATGATGAATACCGGAATGGAAATCCAGAACTGCGCCAGCAAGGCGCCGCGCAAGTTCGGAAGCAGGTGCAGGCGGACCAGTTTGAAACCGGAAAAGCCGGTGGCACGGGCCAGCCAGACAAACTCGGATTTCATCATGTCCCTGGTTCCGGCGCAGATCACGCGAGCCGAAGCGGCCCAACCCAGCAATCCCAGCAGCGTAAAGGTCACTACTACGGACGCTTCCGGAGAAATATTCAAGGGCAGAACGGCGCGTACAGTAATCAGCAGGAAGAGCCAGGGGATGCAGAGGAACAGGTCCACCAGGACCATCAGACAGCGTTCTGTCCAACCACCAAAATAGCCGGCAAAGCCGCCCAGCAACGCTGCCAAAGCTGTGGCTACGGCTGCGGCCAACGGGGCCAGGAAAAAGGAAATGCGCATGCCGTACAGCAGACGGGCGAAGCGGTCGCGGCCCAGCTCATCTGTGCCGAGCGGGTGGTGGGTGGAAGGCGAGGCATCCGGAGACTCGCGAAACTGATGCTCATAACCGGCAGGCGCAATGTAATTCGCGCCCAGGGCAGCCAGGCCGGCCACCAGCAGCAAGGCAACTGCTGTAATACGCACGGCCTTCATGCGGCACTCCTCCCGACCTGGGTGAAGCGATTCCGCGCCGCATCCGAAAGCATGGTGGCGCATACCGTCACAAGAGCCACTACCAGCGTGAGATTCACCAGCAACGGCAGATCGCGCTGCTGAGCTGCCTGCCATGCCAACTGGCCGATCCCGGGCACATCACAGATCACCTCGATAGGCAGAAGCACGCCGATCACAATGCTGATAGAGACGCCTACCAGGGCCAGCAACTGCGGCAGCGCTGTAGGCGCAACATGCCAGGTGAGTATTCGCCAGCGGCCGGCGCCTTTGGCACGCGCGGTCAGCACATGCGGAAGGCCATAGCTGTGCTGCAACAGATTCTGGCAATAGCGATAGATCTTAGGAAACACGAGCAACGCCGCCGCCAGTTCTGGCGGCAGTCGAAGCATCACGAAAACCAACGCCAATACGGCTGCGGGTGTAGAGATGAACGTGCCGCTCAACCCATCAGTCACGAACTCCAGCCAGGCGGAGTTCGCAAGTTGAGCAGTCATGGCCAGAACCATTCCCAGCAGCCACGCGAGGCTCAGAGCGATGGCAATACCTTTCAGAGTTACCGGAAGCCGTTCCCGCAGCAGGTCCTTCACTGGCTGGTTCAACGACTGGGATACGCCCAGATCACCGCGAACCAGGGAGAGAAGATATCTGCCGTAATAGCGGGCGATGTCCGCGTCAGCAAGCCTTGCCTGGCGGATCGCCTGGATACTCTGGGAAGACAAACTGGTGTTGAGTTGCTGCTCATCGGAGCTGAATCCCGGCGCAATCCGCATGAGAGTCGCTCCCAGTAAGCTGGCCAGCAGCATGATGACCAGCAATCGCACCAATGCAAGAGAAAGCGAGCGCAGCACTAGGGCACCAGTGAGTCCAGAAGCGGCGGGATAGACTGGGCCGGTGAAAGCGGGTCTGCACTGCTCCGGCTTTGCTGTTGCTTCTGGATGTACATGCGGCGATCAGCCTCGGCCAGAAGTTTTTCCGCGTCGGCGCCGTCGTCGGGATAGAAGGCGAAGCCGACACTGACGGAAAGCAGGCTCTCACCGCAAACTTCGCGCCCTGCCAGGTTGGCCAGTTCGTTCAGGCAGATTCCGCGAATCTGGGCAGCCGAAGGGCTCAGGCCGGGCGCCACCAGCACGAATTCGTCTCCTCCCATGCGCGCGACGTAGTCATATTCGCGGCAGGAACCTTGCAGGCTCTTGGCGAAGTGACGCAGGATGCGGTTGCCCTCCAGGTGGCCGAAGCGGTCGTTGATCTGCTTAAAACCGTCCAGGTCGCAAACCATCACGGTCAGCGTGGTGTTCAAGCGCCGGCTGCGCGAAAGTTCACGGTCCAGATGCAGGAACAACGAACGGGCATTGGGCAGTTCAGTCAGGTAGTCCGTGGTAGCTGAGTTTTCGGCCTGCTGGAATGCCAACGCATTCTCCACTGAAAGAGCAACCTTGGAACTGATGGCGAGCAGGATGCGGCGATGGTCCACGGTGTATGCATCGCGCTCTGAGTGATAGAGCGTGAGCACACCCACGACGCCTTGCAGTCCTTCCAACGGGACTGAGATGGCGGAGCGAAGAGGAGTGTATTTGACCGGATCATTTACGTATCCGGGTTCCACATACGGCGGGCCATTCACCAGGGCCTTGCGGTTCTGCGCCACCCAGCCGGATACTCCCTGGCCCATGGGAATGCGCAAAGAGGCGAGCAGGCGGAAATTATCACCGCTCACAAATTCCGGCACCAGCTCCTCTCCCCGCAGGATGTAGGTGGCGATGGCGTCATAGGGAACCAGTCGCTTCAGTCGCACACTTAACACGGAAAGGGTCTCACTCAGGCCCAGCGATCGTCTTAGTTTCTTTCGGCGCCAGCACTCCCGAGAACACAGGTTTGCCGTCGGACGAGACGGACAGCCAGGTTTTTTCGACGGCGATC
>DATDGH010000278.1:0-8307 GCA_036522215.1 Candidatus Angelobacter sp.
AAAGTCGGAAGGAATTTCCTTCTGTTTTTGGTTGGTTGAATATTACCTGGCAGATATTTGTCTTACGCCGTCCCGCTGGGCAATGCGGCCAGAAAGTCCACTAGCTCCGGCTGGTGTGATGGCGAGAGCTTTTGCTGAAGGGTGCTGACCGCCAGCCGCAATTCCTCAATCTCGGCGGAAGAATGGCTGTCCTTCAACTTGTCAAAGTTGTTGGCCAGAGTCTTGCAAGCGAGAGCCAGTACTCGCAGAGAATACATGTCGGGTTGGCGCGGCGACTGGCGTACCTCGACTTCAGGAGTGACGGTCGGACCAAATTCCACGATA
Organism: Candidatus Angelobacter sp.; assembly: GCA_036522215.1. GTDB lineage: Bacteria > Acidobacteriota > Terriglobia > Terriglobales > Acidobacteriaceae > Angelobacter. The sequence continues at coordinate 325 of DATDGH010000278.1, forward strand.
AAGTTGGAATTCTCATTGGCAGCTTTTTGCTTTAACTTGTTGACCAGGGCGCTCAAGCTCTCGCGGCTTGTATCTGTCAACTGGTGAAACGCTATGCCCATACCCACCAGTGGGTAGCTCGTCCTCACCAAGCCAGAAAACTCAATCCACAGGCCTTCCATCTTCAAGCCAATCTTCACCTCAGTACCCACAGCCATGGGCGCCGTGAGTTCAACGTAAATGCCGCCTTCCGAGATATCTTTCACCTCGCCGTGCATAGCGTAGCCGGCCCCGGCAGTCTTGATGGATACGCTGCCACTGCATGGATAGCGTTCATGGTGCCGCTTGCCGGCGGGCAAGGTGGATGGCGTACGCACAGGTGGCTGGGAGTTCCGGACGTTCAGGTTCACTGCGCAGTCGGTTTGGTCCTCCGGGAGGTCAACCCCCCAAATGGACTTGCCCGGCTCCAGGCTGCGGATTCCTGCCTGCCCGTCCAGCGAGCTTCCCGGCGCTCCCATCCAGACCACTTCAAACCGGGCCCGCAGCGCGCCACGCTTGATTTCAATGACTTCCCCGGGTTCGAGCAGAAGATTCAGACCGCCGACTCTAGCCGACGTTTCCGTTACATCCAGGGTGTGGGCAAGTTGTTTCTGACCGCTCTCGCGCCGAACCACATGCAAGGCAAGCACTACTTTTCTACGAAAACTGTTTCTCGTCGACATAAACCGCTCCCGTTGTTCAAGGCGTCGCCGGAACTCGCTGCCGGCCAGGAATGTGCGAGCTCTGTCATTGAGCTCTGCAAATACACATGTGCCGAAAGACCATGCCCCATTTCACCACTAAGGTACCTAAAAGTCCCTAACTGGGAAAAGTAACTTTGGTAATGAGAAGACGGCCTTTGGCTCCTGGCTTTTGGCCAGAGGCGGTTTGTTGTGGCCTGAAATCGTAGTAGCTTTCGACCTAGTCCAGGGGAAGGCTCCGCAGTGTGAGAATTTATCCATGGAACAGAATGTCGGTGGTGTGGTCCACGATCTGGGCCGCCAGACCTGTGCGCAGATCCGATGGCAGGTAAGTGCCTACATGGCCGCAACAATTGTTCAGGCAACGCAGCGTCACCTTGTCTCCCTCGTGACGCACAACACTTTCAGAGTCATTGGCAAATATTGAACTGCCGCATTCACAACAGATGACGAATGTGGTGCGGTTCATGGGTTCACTGAGCAACTTGGGCCTCCGCGGAGACGAGCTCTTCTGAGAAGGATTATCGGCAAGATTCGAACAGAATTCAGAGGGGTCGGCATGCAAACCGAGAGCACTGGACACGCAACAGGATATGGCCATGCCGGGAGTGCCGGGAATCAAGATTGACCCGAGACGGGACCGGCAAACTCCATCCAGATGTCAGTGCCACCACTCTTGCTGTCGAGCTGGGCGTTGACTCTCCCCCAGGGAAAGGTGTTTCCCGGGCCAAGCTGTGCGGCCAACTCCGCCCGGTATTCTCGCTCCCTTTGGAGTTCACTTTCTTCTGTCCAGGTGGCCCAGCTTTCGTCCTTGTGGGCCCCAGGCGAAGCTCAGCATTTTGAGGCGGTCATTCAGAAAGATCACAAACAAACCCAGCTTACGATCATCGGGGATCAGCATGCGGATGGAATATCGTTGCCAGCTGTCATTTGTTCCCAGGTTGTCCCGGTTGAGTGAAGCGGTGGCGGCGATGAACTCTGATTGGGGCATGAGCGGGCGCAATTCGAGAGACAAGTCGGGAAAGCGGACGTGTCCCGTTTCAGGATCGATGGCGAAAGGGGCGCTCATGTGATGATCACGACGTCGACCGTCCTGGGACCATGTACTCCCTGAACACGGGTCATTTCAATGTCTACCGTGGCGGAAGGACCGGAAAAAAATGTCAGAGGCAAGGTCTTCAGCGGCTGGAGCACTTGCAGGGCTTCGGCGATGAATTCCACGATCTGCTCCTGACGAACCACGCAGAGCTTGTAGTCCGGCACCAGGGAGATGGCGCGGCGGCCATCGCGGCCGCCGGCCAGCACAATCGTGCCCGTAGAGGCGATGGCCACGGTGCAACCGGTGAGCACACCATCAATGTTGTTCAATGCCTCATTGTCCAGCCCGGTATCGCGCACGGCGGCGATTCCTTCCGGAATCCACTGCGTGGGAAAGTCCGGCGGCACTACCAACCTCGACTTTTGCCGCTCCTGCAACACCTGGGGGACGATGGCCGCGACATTTTTCGCGCCGGCAAGATAGGAGACAGCCCCATAGTGTTTCAGAATGGCCTGCAGCAACGCGATGCGCTCATGCGGCGGCAGCGTTCCCTGGCGGCGATACTCGCGCGGAATCTGCGACCATTCCTTCGGCCGCAGTGAGTTGCGAGCGGCAATTTGCTCAGGATGTGCGCCGATGGCCGCGCGAATGCGGGAAAGGATGGCGGATTTGCCGTTGTCATTCATCCGAATCTCACCACTGATTGGCGGCTCATTTTTTGATCTTCTCTTTTCGCCACCAGTCGCGGAAGCTCTGCTTAGGAATGGCCGACAGGTCACGACCGCGCGTCCAGGCGCTCAGGCCGGGCATGGACGAGATAACTCCATCATGCACGAACGGCCCCTGACCCAGCCGGGCCAGGCGATGGGCCTGGCGCAGCAGCCCCTCACTCTGAAAGACCCGGCTCATCGTCTTCATCCCCAGATTTTCCTTGCTTAGCTTACCGCGTATCCGCTTCTGTTTTGCCTGGACCAACTCGGAGCGAAGATGGATCAGAACTTCAGGAATGTTGATTTTTACCGGGCAGGCCTCATAACAAGCGCCGCATAACGATGAAGCGTAGGGCAACGATTGTGAATGTTCCATGGCCTGCAACTGCGGCATGAGAATCGCGCCGATGGGTCCAGGATAGACTGCACCGTAAGCGTGTCCGCCGGTGCGCTCATAAACCGGACAGGCGTTCAGGCAGGCGGCGCAGCGGATGCAATGCAGCGCCTGTCTTCCCTCTTCATTTTCCAGGACGCGTGTGCGCCCGTTGTCCAGAAGAACGACATGGAATTCCTTCGGTCCATCGCTGGCGTTCACGGCAGTCCATACAGAAACGTAAGGGCTCATACGCTCGCCGGTGGCGGACCGCGCCAGCATGTTGAAGAAGACTTCGAGGTCCTGAAAGGTAGGAACAACTTTCTCGATTCCCACCAGACTGATGAGCACGTCCGGAAGGGTGAGGCACATGCGGCCATTGCCTTCGCTTTCGACGACGACCAGTGATCCGGTTTCAGCGACGGCGAAGTTGGCCCCGCTCACGCCGATTTTCACCCTGAGGAATTTCTCCCGCAGATAACGGCGCGCCGCTTCAGCAAGCTCAGGCGGCTTCTCTCCCAGATCCTGCATGCCCATCTTTTCCAGGGGCATCTTGCGCTTGAAGATCTGACGGATTTGCAGGTGGTTGATATGCAGCGCCGGCACCACAAAGTGCGAGGAAAAATCTTCTCCCAACTGAATGATCAATTCGGCCAGATCCGTCTCGTACGGTGTGATTCCGTGCGCCGCCAGTTCAGGGTTCAGCTCAATTTCTTCTGAGGTCATGGTTTTCACCTTGATGACCTCTTTGCCGCCATGCTGCTCCACCAGCCCGCGGATGATCTGCCGGGCCTCGTCAGCATCATTGGCCCAGTGAACGTGACCACCGGCCTTGATTACGTTGGCTTCAAACTGTTCCAGATAGAGATCCAGATAGCGCATCACGTGCGCCTTGGTGGCACTGGCAGCGGCGCGCAACTGCTCCCAATCCGGAAGTTCGCCCACAATGTTATTGCGTTTGTTGCGGATGACATGCGTGGCATGACGCATGTTGTGACGCAACTGGCTGTCTTCCAGCGCGTGACGCGCCGCCTGCTGAAACGGAGGCGCCTCTGCTGCCCGGCCAATGCGTACGCTCATGCGAACGGCTCTCCTTCCGTCGAAGCCAGGACCTCAGCGATGTGCGCCGTCCTTACTCCGGTGCGGCCGCGATGCAACGCGCCGAAGATGTGCATCAGGCAGGAATTGTCTGTGGCTACGCACAACTCGGCTTCAGTATCCAGAATGGTACGAACTTTATCGGCGAGCATGGCTTGCGAGGTGTCCGCATTTTTAATAGAGAATGTGCCGCCAAAGCCGCAACACTGTTCTTTTTCGGGCAGGTCAACCAATTGCAGGCTGCGCACATGCTGGAGGAGACGGTACGGAATGTCTCCCAGTCGAAGACCACGCAGCGAGTGACAGGCAGGATGATAGGTCACGCGGTGCGGATAGTAAGCTCCAACATCTTCGATCGCGAGCTTCTTGACCAGGAATTCCGAGAACTCGTAGACCCTGGGAACTAACCGATCAACTTCGTCGACCAATTTGGAATCGGAGTTATTCATCTCCCGCGCCAGTTTGGGATAGTGCTCACGAATCATGGCCACACAGGAACTGGAGGGCACGCAGATGACCTCGGCATCGCTGAACACCTTCACGAAACGGCGCAGCAGAGGCTGCGATTCGCGAATGTAGCCGGTGTTGTAATGCATTTGTCCGCAGCAGGTCTGGGCGCTGCGAAATTCAACGGTGTGTCCCAGCCGCTCCAGCACCTTGACCACAGCCCGGCCGGTCTGGGGGAAGAGCAGATCGTTATAGCAGGCGATAAAGAGCGAGATGCGCATGGTGATCGGGTGATCCGGTGATCGGAAAACCAAAGGCAAAACGCAAATCAGATGGAGTATATAAGGTACCCTGCCAGCTGTCAGCTCTTTGCGGATGGTGTTGAGTCCGGATAGCTCAGTCTCGGGTACCATTTCTCGCCGCGACCTTCAGGCGTGTAGTCAAAGAGATTCCAGACGGGCCATATCAGGTCCACGTGGCGTCCATCCTGTCCGGGTTCACTGGGAACAAACAAAAGCTCGGTATGGTAGAAGTGGTAGATCTTTCCATCACGGCGAGTGAAGACGTTGAGTGACGGCGTCTGACTTTCTTTTTCATCTTCACCGAAATAGTCACGGTTGTAGGTGCTGCCTGCGGAAGACAAAAGCGGGAGGCGATGCCAGCCGCGTTCGCGGGCCACAGCGCGAATCCGCTGGATGGGTGATTTGGCTACCGCGTAAAAATTCGTCCGCTGGTTTACGTGCTGAGAACTTCCGTTCAATCCGTCCAGGATTGAGGTGCAGGATACTCAAGGTTCTTTCATGTTGGGGCCAAACATGTAACTGTAGAGGATCAGAGTGTCTTTGCCGGGGGCAAAGAGTTCCGACATTCCGACCTTCTTCTCTGCAGTTGTATCGCCCAGGTCAGATGAGCCCTGGGTGAAAACGTAATCTTCGAGCACTTCTCCGCCCAGCGGCAGCCGGCGCCGGAGCGCGGCTACTTCTTCAAGGTTCCGACGCAATGCGGCTTCAGCCTCAAGCAAGCGGTTACGGGCTTCACGATAGGATGGACTTTCGTTCGGGAAACGGAAAGAATGCAGCGATGCAGCCATGAATACCTCCTCAACGATACGGCAGGTATTTTAGACGTTGGCCGAGTTCGATTGGGCACCTGCGCTGAGGCCCACGTCCAAGCCTTATTTATTATTTGGTTAACAGGTCTGGAGGCCGGTTAAAACCGGCATTAATCCTTATAAGTGATTGATAATTAAGTCTTTACTGATTCACTTTAACTCCGGGGTGATGGCCAGTTATCTTTTAGTTAACAGGCACATAGGGTCAGATTCTGCGATTCTGCGCATGTCATTGAAATTCAAGGCAAAACCGGTTGCAGAACCCGTCGCAGAAGGGTTTTTCGTCGCGGAATCTTTAGGGCCAGCCGGGTCGCTACGCCAAGGGCTTAGTTCATAAAAGCCATTAACTGCTGTCCGGCGTTTTGGTCGTGTTTGCAATCGGGTCATCGGGTCATCGGGTCACCACCACCCCGCCACGCAAAGCGCGCGTCGGGGACCCCGGTCATCGGAAGAAACACCCGCGTCTCGCCAGCAGCGGGCACGTCGGGCCCTGACAAGCAACCCGGGGTCAGCTTTCCACGGCTCGCCGGGATTTCGGCAGAAGGCTCCCTCCCGCCCGGCGGGATCACGCCTTCTGAACGCCTCAATATTCAGTTTTCAAGACCAATACAACTACAGCAGCCCCTTGGGGCTCAATATTCAGTAGAACACATCTTTAATAATGTTGTCAACTATTATTTTTAAATTAATTTGTATGTTGAAAACTGTCCCGGCAGTTGCTCGCCTGGCGAGGGAGCGTTAGCATTCGTGCAAAGGCTCTTGTGGAACGCCGAAGCCAGTTCGTGTTCTTGTTCCTGATTCTCGCACAGGGAGCACACTCTATCGAGGAGTACGTAACCCGGTTGTACGAAGTCTTCGCTCCGGCTCGCTTCGTGAGCAGCCTCGTCAGCAAAGATCTCTCCGTGGGCTTCCTGGTGGTCAACGTGGCTCTTGTGGCGTTCGGTCTGTGGTGCTGGGCGATTCCGGTACGCTCAGGCTGGCGCGCAGCTCGCGGGCTAGCGTGGTTCTGGACGCTACTCGAGCTCGGCAATGGGACCGGGCACCTTGTTCTTGCCTTGTCTAGAGGGGGCTACTTCCCTGGCGTGGCCACGGCTCCGCTGCTGCTGTTGCTGGCCGCCTGGCTGGCAGTTCTTCAGACCCGCCAAGGTGGCGGAGAAAGTTAATTCTAAGCGGACTTCTCCTGCGGCACCGCCGGCATCCACACTGAAGCTTTTTCTGTCCAGATGTTGTCAGGATATTTCTGGGCCAGCTCCTGGCTGAGGCGGCCCAGCGGCGTGTGGTCTTTTGTCCTAGAATAGTAGCTGACGGCGGCCCAATACATAGCTTCGGGGACACTGGCCGAGCTTGCATGCTCCTGGACAACTGCCGTGTAGCGCTTTTCTGCCTCGGCCCATTGCTTATGCGTAAAGGCAACACGGGCCAAACCCATTTCCAGTTGCGCGACAAACTCTTCGCGCGGAAGGTAACCCTCCATGCGAAAACGCTCCTTGCCATCACCATCGAGAATCAAAACCGCGGGCGTCCACAGGACTTCAAAACGGTGAAAATTTACCGGAGACTGTTTGACGTTGAAGGTTACGGGAAGGAAATTGTGGTCAATGAAGTCTGCGACTTCCTGGTTGGCGTAGGATTCGGCTTCCAGCCGAACACATCCGCCTCAAGCCGGTGCGGCACTGAAGTCAAGCAGGACTGGCTTTCCATCGCTTTTTGCCTGCGCCAGCGCGGAGTCGGGGTCTTTGATCCATTGCACAGCCATTATGTCCTCCATCTGTAATTTTAGGCCATTTTCATGGTTGCTGGGGTAAACAACCGGGTGATCGCACGTGATCGCCGTGATGGGAGCTATTCGTTTAAGAGCGCTCCGCTTCGGTTCCACCCCGCTGAAGTCGTGCCCCTCTCCGGAGACTCGAACTACCATTGTGAACACGACGTGCCGCCCCGTCCGGGGCTCGAAGTCGTTTTTTTGCTTTCCCAGCCCTCACGGGCTGGGCTAAGTAGATTTCGCGCCTCCGGCGCTGGGTCTTTGTAGTTCCTTCTTTCTCCATTCTCGGATCTAATTTTTTGAGCCACCTGATTTGCCAGATTCTCCGGGTCACATAAGCGTCCCACAGGGGCTTGGCGTTGATACAAATCTAGCTGCGCAAATTGCATTTTTTCCGCAACCTGTGAAGCCGTCCCCCTGCAAACCGCTATTTTTGAAACAAGCTGTACTAAGTTGACTTTCGTCTGGTGTGGGAAAAAGAAGGCGGCCTGCCGGCCGCCAGAATTTCTGCATCGCTAAAAACCTATCAGTATTTCGGTGGAGCGCTGCTGTTGTCCTTTGAGCCCTCCACCTTCAAGTAGTCCACGACCTTCATGCCGCCGGCATTGGCCTCTGCAATCTGCCTGGCAGTCTTTTTCTCGTCCTTGCTGGCGACGGCGCCCGTCAACTCCACTTTATTGTTATTGACAGTGACGGTGATGTTGGCTTTGGAAAGGCTTGGATC
>DATDGH010000279.1:0-5206 GCA_036522215.1 Candidatus Angelobacter sp.
GATCGGCCACACCGTCGACGACGCCTCGCGCGCCGTCGAAAAGTTCGTCGACCGCGCCTTTCTCGCCGGACTTCCGCGCGTCCGCGTCGTCCACGGCAGCGGCATGGGAATCCTGCGCAAAGCGCTTCGGCAATACTTGCAGCAGCACCCGCATGTGGAAAAGCTGATCGAAGCCACGCAGAACGAGGGCGGGGCGGGGGCCACGGTGGTGGAGCTAAGAGTTTAGATAGTTTTTCAGTTTATTCCGAGAGCAGCGAGGAATCCCTATCCTCGGAAGAATGTCATTTGGGGCACAACAGCATAGGCGTCTTTTGACTGATGACCATCCCTTCTAAATGGACGTGCTTTTGCTGTGGGAAGATCCATTCCGGACTACCTCTGGATTACGGCATGGCTTTTCCTGACTACTATCTTGAGTGGCGCGCGAAGCTGACCCCGCAGGAAATCAAGAAACGATCCTTTCTCAATGCTGATATTTGCGTGCTCGACGATGAATGGTATTTCGTGCGCGGCGTCATTGAAATTCCGATCATTGGCTTCGCGGAAGATCAATTCTGTTGGGGAGCGTGGGTTTCATTAAGCAAGAAGAGCTTTGATGAAGTGATGGAATTGTGGGACAAGGATCCTGCCGGTCATGGACCCTATTTCGGTTGGCTCAACGACAACATAGAACTCTACTCACCCTCAACCCTGAATCTGAAAACTCAGGTACATATTCGAGGCAACAAGCTCCGGCCACGGATTGAACTCGAACCTACCGATCATCCGTTGTCTCTCGAACAGAGGAACGGGATTACGATCGAGCGCGTGCAGGAGATTGCCGCCGCATTGCTGCACAAAGCCAAACCATGAGTCCTCCTGCGCTCCTCTTTGTTTACGGCACTCTTAAGCTGCGGCGAGTTTCATCATGAGCTTGAGGCACTGAAAGCGCGGTTTCTCAGACTGGCAAAGATCCAGGGAGAACTCTTCCACATTAAAGGCAAATCCTGGCCAGGAGCGTTTTCCACTTCCTCCCAGGATTACGTGCGAGGCGAGCTTTACAAGATGGCGAAGCCGGCTGAGACGCTGAAGAGACTCGATGAGATTGAAGACTGCAAGCACGGCTTGTTCACGCGGAAACTTGTGGACGTCTGGGCCGGCGGCCGCAAGGTGAAGGCGTGGGTATATTTCTGCAATCGAGAAGAAGAGAGAGCGGCGCGAATTGCGAGCGGGAATTTCTCTTCTCCACAAAGGAAACAGACGCGCATATAATGTCCGCTCAACCGACCATGAAAAGTGCATACCTCGCAGTACTGCTTCTTTGTGTTGTGGCGGCAGCCCAGCAATCAGGCATGGGCGAAGTCCACATGACCATTCCAGGTGTATCCGGCGCGCTGGACTTAGACGTGGGCCCAACCAGGTGGCAGACGCGTGTCCGTGATGACGGCATCGAGACGCAGATGCAGGCGATGAACCGCCCGGACCTCGTGCTAGTCTCGGCGTTTTTGCAAAAAGTTAAATTTGCGGCCAGCGCGGAAAAGTGCCGCGACGAATGGTGGAAGGGAACAGAAAAAAACAACAAGTCCCATGGCTTCAAGATGGAACATCTGACAAAGAGCAGCGACGGAACTATGGCGCGCGTGGAATTCTTTGTTGCTGAGTTTCAGGGAAAGGAAGTCAAGCAGCAGAGCCTGCATGCCTACCTGGGAAGCGGCAACCTGTGCGCGGAAATACATCTATCCAAGGTTGCGTTCTCGCCGGATGATGAAAAATTGTTTGAGGCAGTGCTCGTAAGTGCCCGCCTCATTCCCGGTGAAGCTGCGGCCGATGGCGCGAACCAGGATAAGACCAGTTTTGACTACGCCGCTGAGGGAAGCAAGTCTTACCTGCTGAAGGATTACTCTGCGGCCATACGCTCGTATCAGAAGGCCGTCGAGCTGGAGAAGCAGAAGCGGTCGCTCGATCAAACACAATTCCGGGTGGTGATAGACAATCTTGGGATTGCTTACGGCATCACTGGGGATATATCGCGCTCCATGGAGACGCTCAAGTACGGAATCAGCCAGGACCCGGAGTATCCGATGTTTTACTACAACATGGCCTGCGGTTATGGCGAGCTGGGCAAGATGGAGGAGAGCCTGGAGCAGCTGCGGCTAGTCTACAAGTACAAAGCCAACATGATTGCCGGGGAGGTACTGCCTGATCCGCTCAACGACAGCTCTTTCAGGAAATTCGTGAAAGACAAAAAGTTTGTAGATTCACTACGGCAGATGCAGCAGGAATGAATATCACACCGATCAAATCAGGACCGGGTTCAGCTGGGATAAACGCAGTATCGTGCGATACGGAAAATTTGGTAATTGGGTAATTTAGTAATTGCGTAATTGAAAATCAAAGAAAAGGTTTCTGCTGCGCTTAGGACAGTAAGCGCGAAGTCTTCGTCTGATTAAAGCCGCTCTCATCTCATCCATCGTTGGCGATGTGATAAGCTCTGCCATCATGAGTTCGGCTCCGGAAGGGAGCGGCGCCAGCCGCCCTATTGGTCCAGCCAACCCCGAAACCTTTTATAAGGCCCAGAAGCGCAACCGTCGCGCCACCTGGAGGATGTCTTTCCTGTGCCTGGTGGCAGCGCTGCTCATGGGCATTCCACTCACGCTGGTGCTTACACCGCTGTTTTATGGCGTATCGCTGATCGGCGCGGAGATCTGGAACTATTTTTCTCCGCTCCCGCCGGAATTCTGGCAAAACGTAAATGCCCTGGGGCGGCTGGCCATGCAGGTGGGCGACTACTACATAAATCACAACGGCACGCTCGACCCGCAAACCCTCGGTCTTGCCGCAGCGTTGCTCCTGCTGCCGGGAATTGTGATTGCATTCGTGCTGTGGATTTGCGTGCTGGCGCTCTTTCGCCGCGGAGGCGTGGGCGGCACGTTGATGAGCCTGAACGCCCGCGACCCCAACCGGAACGACCTGAAAGAGCTTCAGCTCATGGACGTGGTCGAAGAAATGTCCATTGCCGCCGGCCTGATTTCGCCCAAGGTCATGCTGGTAGACGCCGAGGGAGCAAACGCGGCCGCAGTGGGAACGTCTGCCGCCGATGCCCGCCTGGTGATTTCCCGCCGCCTGCTCGACGATCTGAACCGCGATCAACTCCAGGGCCTGCTGGGCCAGCTCATCGGTTCCATCGGCAATGGCGACCTGCACGTGGCTTTCATGGTGACCAGCGTGTTTGAGACCTGCGGTCTGCTGGTGACCCTGATCAACTCACCGTTTGGACGCCAATCGCGGAGCACGCTCTGGCGCATTCTTCGCTACAGTTTCCGCCACTCGTCAAACCAAGCCGGACAGGCTGCCGAGGCCGAGGCTGTGGCTTCTCTGCTCTCCGGCTGCATGGAGACGGGCAAGGGAGACATTGACCGCTTTTTCGATTCTGCCGAACAGAAGAAATCCTTCTGGCGCAAGTTCCTGAGCTTTGTCTTCTTTCCCATCCTGTTCACCAACATGGCCATCGAGCTCACGCTGTGGTTTTTCCTCAATGTGCTGCTGGGACCTTGTATCGCCCTGGTGTGGCGGACGCGGCGCTACCTGGCCGATGCCAGCGCCGTCCAGCTCACGCGCAATCCCGATGCACTGGCAACCGCACTGCAACGCCTAAATCAGGACAACACTGCCATCCCCGGAAGCGTGTGGGCCTCCCATTTATTTGTCGTAAATCCCAAAGGCGATTCCAGTATGCGCGGCGGACAGCAGCCTACCGCGGACCAGAAGCAACGTATGCTGCTGGCGTGGGAGAACACCAGGGAGGGAAGCACTGCCCAGGGCGCATCGCGGCCGTCGGGCACGCCGCCGGGCGATGCGGACTTTGCTCGGGGTATGGCGGAATTCAAAGAGGCGCAACGCGCGGCCATGCGAGGAGATGCCAATGCTATCTCGCGTTTGATGAGATTTGGCCAGGCCATGGGCGCTTTCACCGGCGAAATGCCGAATCCCGCCGATGTTGTCGCCGCGCAACAGGGCGATCCGGCGGCGATCGCGCGATTGCGGGCACGGCATGAGAGCCAGCCGCAGCCGGGCACCACCGGCCTGCAGGCGCAGAGCATGATTTCGTTTCATCCTCCGCTCAAGCGCCGGATCAAGCGCCTGGACCGTCTGGGCGCGCATGTGGATGTGGCCACGCGGAAGATGGGCTTCGGCGCCACAATGGTGATGCTGGTGCTGTGGTTGATTATCGGCCCGCTGCTATTGGTGGCAGGAGCGGCCATGCTGGCAGCGATTGCCATGATTATCATGCTCAACTTGCTCTTCCTGGGGCTGTGGCTGATGGCGATCCACGGGATCTTTTTGTGGATCGGGCAGAGATAATCTAGTCATCGGGTCATCGGAACAAAAACAATCTTTTATGGATAGTCCTTTTGTTGTTGGGTTCATCGTTGGTTTTGCGCTGGTGCTTGTCTTGCTCATCTGGACTTACAACCGGCTGGTGCGGCTGCGCAACCGTGTGCAGAATGCCTGGTCAGATGTAGACGTGCAGTTGAAGCGACGCCATGACCTGGTTCCAGGCCTGGTGGAAACGGTGCGTGGTTATGCTGCGCACGAACGGCAGACGCTGGACGCAGTGACCAGTGCTCGAGCGCAGGCGATGGCGCCAGGGGCGGGCATCGGCGCCCGTGCGGTAGCGGAGCTGGCATTGACTGGCGCTGTAGGAAATCTCTTTGCCGTCGCTGAAAGGTACCCCACGCTGCGCGCAGCCCAGAATTTCACCCTGCTGCAGGAGCAGTTGACCTCTACCGAGAACCGAATCGCCTTTGCGCGGCAGTTCTACAACGAATCCGTCATGCAGTACAACACGGCCATCGCCACCTTCCCGCGCAATCTGGTGGCGGGCGCCATGGGTTTTACCAGAGCGACGCTGTTCGCAGCCGCACCAGGGGAACAGGCGAACGTGACGATAGAGGTCAACCCTTAAGCCGGCAGGCCGCATCACGCGACCCGGACCTGAATCTCCGTCAGATACTTCCTGGGATTTCCACGAAACAGCATTCCGGGGCCTTTCAAGTAGATTTCCCGGCTGGGCAACTGCCCTTGCAGCCCTTTCGCGTGCAAGTAGGCAAAGAGCCGTTCATAGCTCTTTCCCAATTCCGTGTAAGGCCCTTGATGTACCAGTGAGACGAATTTTCCTCCGGGCAACTCGTGGATCTCAAGTCCGCCAGGAACGCTGGCAGGTTTC
>DATDGH010000280.1:0-9495 GCA_036522215.1 Candidatus Angelobacter sp.
ATGAAGTGCGAATCAGGAGTGAACTGGGCAGGGGCGCTGTCCGGTGCGTCAATGCGGAAGAGGTTTGCCAGCGGCTTATGAGAAAGCACAAAAACGCTACTGGAATCCTGCGCCAGCAGGTAGTTGCCATCAGGACTGAAACGGATGGACGAAAGTTCACCACGCAAGGGCGGGTTCAGGGTGATCTTTTTGAGAAGGCCCGGAATCTCCTCTTTCGCCACGGCAAATTTTGAGGCTATGACCTCTGTCTGCCACTTTGAAAAACCAGCATCAGCGCTGGCAGAGAGCGAGGTCACGCATTGAGGCGGGACCGGTGTACCATTACGATACAGTTCCCGCAGCCGTCGTGTATCCGGATTGGACTTCCCAAGCATGTCACTCCAAAAACCGCCCTTGTTGCCTTTGGTTTCCGCGATGCGGTCAAAATAATCCGCATAGCGTGACGGTTGGTAACCGGCCCTCGCCATGGCGTACATGGCAATGCGGTCGGCAATGAGCTGTTCTTGCTGCTGGCGATGCTTATCTTCGGGCTTGTAATTTGATTTGGCTATCGTGTCCAGCAGCCGGTTCCATTTGTCCACAAGGTCCTTGCGGTCGCCTACCTGGTTCACCCCCAGGACCGTCTGGAAGACGCGAGTCATATCAATGGCAGACTGATGGGTAATGATGTGGCCGATCTCATGTCCCATCAGGCCGGCCAGTTCATCTTCATTTTGTGCCAGCGCAATAATCCGGCGGGAAATGAAGATGTAGCCACCGGCCAGGCCGAAGGAATTCGCATCCGGAAGGTCAATGATGGTGAAGTGATAATGGACTTTGGTAGGAGGAAGCTGGGCCAGAAGGCGCTGCCCAAGTTTTTCCAGGTAGTCGCTTTCCGGGTCTGCGATCACATGAAATTCTTTCTGGATTTGCGGCGTGATTATCTCTCCCAGCCACTCTTCCTGCTGTTCCGTGAACATGTTGGGCTCATTCACCACACTGGAGAAGGTCGGCATGGCGCAGGGCGCCGTCCGGGAGGGTTGTTGCGCCGGGGAGGAAACGCTTTGAACGAGTAGCAAGAAGAGCAACGGAAACGGAAGTATGTGTCTGAAGCGAATCATAAGAGCGCCTTCCAGTTGCCGGGGGTAGCTGGAAGTCTAACCAATTCTTAGCTGTCAGGTCTACGCAGAAGTGGGCCTGGCGAGTGGTTTAGCAGATGCCCCAGACTTTCTGTCCATGTCAACGGCACTGCGGCCCTTCAGCCCAAAATGTTTGGGTCCTCCTCCGGGAGTTTTTTCTTCCGATGACCCGATCGGACATGGAAGCGTGGTTCCGATCACGGCGATCACGGCGATCACCCGATCTTTGCGATTGGGTTATACTTCCCCTTCTCCGGGGCCTCACTTCCATCTGACAAACGGAAATATGCGCGATCTGGCCCCGTAAGCCAAGGAGGTTCAGCCATGAAAAAATTCGTCGTCACCCTGGTGTTCCTGTTAACCACCTGGTCGTGTGCCGAGGTCAAACTGCTGCGGCATCCCAGCTATCACAATGGCAAGATTGCCTTCAGTTATCTGGGCGACATCTGGGTTGCCAATGAAGATGGCAGCAACGTGCAGCGGATCACGGTACACAAGGCGCGGGATGTCTATCCGCGTTTCTCCCCGGACGGAAAATGGATCGCGTTTTCCTCCAACCGCTATGGCAACTACGACGTCTTTGTGGTTCCCAGCGAAGGTGGCTCGCCAAAACAGCTCACCTTTCACAGCGCCAACGATACGGTTGTAGGCTGGACCTCTGACAGCAGGAAGGTGTTGTTTCAGTCTTCGCGCGGCCTGATGTATCCCGGCATTCCCAACCTTTATGAAGTCTCGATCGAAGGCGGCCTGGAGCAGCCGGTGCCGACTGATTGGGGCTATTGGGGCAGCTACTCACCCGACGGAAGCAAGTTTGCTTTCAATCGCCACCCCATGGTGTGGTGGCGCCAGCACTATCGTGGAAGCTATGCCGCCGATCTCTGGGTGATGGACGTCAAGCAGAGCAAATACACCCATCTGGCGGATGGCGACTACAAAGGCAATTATTTCTGGCCCATGTATGCCAGCAATGGATACATCTATTTCGTCTCTGACCGCATGGACGACGAAACCCACATCAAGCCGGGAAGCAAAGAGGTGTTGCAGAGCATCAACAACATCTGGCGAATTCCTGAGGGCGGCGGGCAGGCGACGCAGGTGACTCATCACACGACCGGCCGGCTGTTCTTTCCTTCCATCTCCAGCGACGGCAAAACCATTGTCTATGAGGAGGACTTCGGCCTGTGGAAGCTGGACACGGCCACCGGCAAGAGCACGCCCATCAAGATCAACATAGCTTCTGACGACAAAGAAAATGACGTTGAAACCGTCACTATCCACAATGAGGCCAATAGCTACGATCTTTCTCCCAGCACCAAGCGCGCGGCGATTTCCGCCCATGGAGAAATTTTCTCCATCGCCACCGACCGCGGCGACATCCAGCGCGTGACGCAGTCTTTTTCGCGCGAGATGGATCCCGCGTGGTCTCCGGATGGAAAGTGGATCGCGTTTGTTTCTGACAAAACTGGCCGCGACGAGGTCTGGATGGCCCATGAAGACGGCAATGGTCTCAAACAGATTTCCGATTCGGACACCGAAAAACACCAGATCCAGTGGGCGCCCGATTCCAAAGCCCTGATCTATGGAGCTTCTGATCACAAGCTGTACCGCTTTGACCTGGATTCAGGTAAGACCACCTCCATTGCGGCCGGAGAAGCCGGCAACATCGTGGGCGCACATTTTTCACCCGACGGCAAATGGATAACATTTTCCAAATTGGATCGCGACATGCGTCCCCACGTTTACATCATTTCTTCCACGGGCGGTACCGAACACCACGTCGGCAATGACGATGTGCTCTTCAGCGAGACCACTCCTGTATGGACGCCGGATGGCAAGAGACTGGTATTTCTGGCCGGACTGGCACAGGCTGGAAGCGCCGTCCAGCGACAGACATTTGTGCAGCTCTACAGCGTCTCCCTGACGAAAGAAGAGAAGAACCCTTCCGACCACGGTGTTGACGATGAAGAACAGGCGCAGGCAGCAGAGAGATTGGACCGCCAGCGCAATGCCCAGGCCCGGGGCGAAGCCCCCAGACCGGACGTAAAAATTGATTTTGAAGGCATCACCCGCCGCTCACACCAGGTAACCCATATGAGCGACAACATCCTTACTGTTGCGGTCTCGCCTGACAGCCGGCTCTACGCCTTTGTGGCAGTCGCCGAACGCGATGGCCGTCCGGCAACCACTCTGTACGTCATTCCCGAGGATGGCACGCAGGTCACCACGATCACTACAACTTCCCGTGGCGCAGAAGAGGAACTTGCAGGCCCGCAGGCCGGACGAGGAATCAACGAACTCAAATTTTCCAAGGACGGCCGGTCGGTCTACTTCATGGAGAACGAAGGGATCTATTCCGTAGATATAGGCTCGCTGGTCACAACCGCGGCTGGTGGTCGAGGCGCCGCTGCCAATGCGGGCGCCGCGGCTCCGCCTGCAGCACGCGGCTTCGAACGTCACCGCGTCAACTTCACTGTACGCGTGGAAGTGGACCACAGGTTGGAATGGAAACAGGTGTTCAATGAGAGCTGGCGCGTCATGAAAAACCGTTTTTACGATGCCCAGATGCATGGCGTGGATTGGGCCAAAGCCCGCGCCATCTACGAACCGCTCATGGAATATGTGGCTGACCAGGAGGAGATGCACAACGTAGTCAGCCAGATGATCGGGGAACTGAATGCTTCCCACACCGGCATCAGCGCTACTCCCGGGCTGGAAGAACGCGATCACATTGTGCAGACACGTTTCCCCGGCTTCGAACTGGAGCCCGATGCCTCCGGATACTACAAGGTGTCCTACCTATATAAGGATGGGCCGGCCGACAAGGATTATGTCCAGATCAATACTGGAGACTACGTTCTGGCCGTGGATGGACATCCGTTGAAGGCCGGAGAAAATTACTGGAAATACTTTACCGCCGTTCGTGGAGAAAAAATCCAGTTCCTGGTGAACTCCAAACCCTCCGCTGAAGGCGCATGGCTGACCAAAGTGCAGCCGGTGAGCAATGCCGCCTATACCACGCTGCAATACAAGCGTTGGGTGCAGCGGCGCAGAGACATCGTGGACAAGATTTCCAACGGCGAAATCGGATACCTGCACATCCGCCAGATGAACGCCGATTCCCTGCGCCAGTTCGAACGCGACCTGGTGGAAAACCACAACAAGAAAGCGCTGATCATTGACCAGCGCTTCAATCCCGGTGGAGGCATCGACGTGGAACTGCTGGAGATTTTGAGCCAGCGCCAGTACCAGTACACCCGCAACCGCGACTCGGTGCAGATCACTCGTCCGCAGCAGGCTTTCTTCGGCCCCATGGTGGTCATGGAAAACGAACGCTCGACCAGCGATGCCGAGGTCTTTCCTGACGGCTTCCGCACGCTGGGCCTGGGCAAAGTAGTGGGAACAACCACCTATGGCGCGGTGATCGGAACCGGCGCTTTTCGACTGATGGATGGCTCGACCATCCGCACTCCGGCAACCGGGTTGTGGAACGTGAAGGGCTACAACCTCGAAAACTACGGTGTGCCTCCGGACGTGGCTGTGGACAACACCCCAGCAGATTTTCTGGCCGGCCGCGACGCCCAGCTCGAAAAAGCAGTCGAGGTGCTGAAGGAAGAACTGCAACAAAAGCCCGGTACCAAAGTGGCAAGCACCGGAAATTAGCAATCGTTGGCGTTGCATTCCAGCAGGGTGGCCTCAAGCCACCCCTGCTGCTTTTCGTGGCCGGTTCAAAATGAAATCCCAAACATTCCGGTGACGCTCTTTACCGCGCCGCCTTCTGAGGTCAGGACCAGCCGGCCATCGGCTCGGATTCCATCCTTTAGCTGTATTTGACCGGCAAGACTTACGTTGATGGATTGAGCATTCATCTGGAACTGCCACTGCACCTGCCCAACGTTGGTAAGCGTCAAAGTCCCGTTGAAGCCAAAGTTAGTCGTGACCGTGTTTCCGCTGCGGACCTGGGCGAAAGCAAAACCCACCTGTAGTTGAGCGGATCCCAGCACAGCGGTGAAATTTCCAGCGATGGTAACCGTGGTGCTGCTCAAACTCCCATCGTCTTTTTTCAGCTTCAGTTCCAAATCGCCGGTGAAATCAGTGGCCGTAAAAACGGCATCCAGGGTAATCGTGGTGCTTGCCACCTGCTGTCCTCCCTGCCTCGACATTTGCCGGTCGATGGCGTATGTGATCTGAAATGTCGGGCTGATAGAGAGAAACCCCTGGAACTGAAGACGGAACGTCTGGTCATCTTTGTTGTATTCATACATGAGCTGATTGAGCGTGCGATTGATGGCGATGCTTTGCGGCAGAGTAAACGTGCCCGTGGAACCGTCTTCGCGGGCATACGTAAAGGTAAGCGTGGGATCTCCGTTGGCGTTGGATGCCTTGTCCCACTGTCCTACAAAACCCAGGATCGATTCCTGTGTCTGGTCGTCCTGGTTGAAGAAGTGATACATGAAGCGGCCTCGCGGGTCCTGAATGAAGCCATCAATGGTGGATGTGGTTGCATTGATTGTGAGCTGCAATTTGTGGTCGTTGGTGAGCGCCCAAGAGCCGTGAAGAATGAAAAAGAAGGTGGAAGAAATATCCGGAAAGACCTGCAGCGCCGCGTTCTTGGTGGCGTAGAAGGCGCGATTTTCGGCACTGGTGTCAAAGTTCAGCAGATCAGCCCCATTTTGGCCCACTACAAGCTGGTTGGAAGCATTAAACTTCCAGGTCACGTCAAAGTTTGTGGCGTTGCCGCTATTGTCTGTAAGGACAATCTGGTTCTGCGCATTGGTGTTCCAGGTACCCGCGGGCGCGCCACCACTGGAGGCCGTGCCTGCTGAGTCAAAGTCGAAGGTTGTTGCTCCTTGTTTCAGTTGAAAAGTAGCCATAATTCTCTCCTTAATAAACGGCTTACAGAGGAAGCCAATTGGTGATACTGAAGTAGAACCGTCCTCTTCCATCGCCCGTTCTGCCAGTCCCAAAGCCGTAAGCCCAGTCCAGCTTGAAGATCACCAGCTTGTAGTTGACCCGTGCGCCCAACCCCGTGCCTTCTCGGGCGCCGGTGACCTGATCAACGGCCTGAAAAATGCCACCGGCATCGAAAAAGCCCGCCAGCCAGACGTTGCGATGTAAAAACTGTCCCACTTTGCCGCTGTTGTTGGTCACGCCCGGAATCGGACTCCACAATTCCGATTGCAAACTTACGACTCGCCTTCCCAGCCCATCATCATGACGAAAGCCCCGTACTGAGTCGTCTCCTCCAAAGGAAGGTAACTCGAAAATCGGTGTATTCCCTGAACCTGTTTGTGTCTTGCCATTGAAATGGAGTTGGTACAGGCCGGGCAGGTTCTGCTGGAACATGGCCGTGAGCGTCCCGGTTTGATACGAAGGCTCGGCATTAGTAAGTGCCAGCCCCAGTCGCAAATTGGGATTCAGTTCCAGATGCCTTCCAAAGCGGCCGTTGATTTGGTCGAGAACGAAACTTGCGCCAAGGTCAAGGGTGCTCACATTCGTGGTGAGCGGAAGGTGGCCGCTGGGAGAGAGGATGACCCTGGTTTGCCGCCCGTCGATGGACAAGTGGAGCTGCATTTGATTCAAGTCGCGAAAGACCTCATAGGAGGCGTGCAGCACCGCTCCGGTGCGGCGCTCGTCTGTCGCGGCGCCGAACAGGAAACGCTTTTGCTGAAAATCAGAAGCGCCGGTCAAACGTAACGAAAGAGCGTGATGAAGAGTACCGAAGAAGGCAAAATCGGATGAATAGTCGAGTTCGCCAAGCGCTTTGCCGTCAGCGCCCACCTTCGCGGTCAAACTGTCCTGATCGGAGAAAAGCCGCTGACGGCTATAAATTGCAAACGGCCGCACACCTTGACCTGGACGATAGTCCACCCCTCCTCCCAGAAAATTGTTGAGCATCTTGGGTGTCGGGGTTGGCGAATTCTCCTCCGTTGCCCTGTCTGCGGTTTTAGTCTTCTCCACAGGCGCAACCGAAGGAAGCGGAGCGGAGATGGTGGAGGTCCCACTGCCAACCGGCTGTAACGGAGTGGAAGCGCCCAAATTGGTTGCGGCTTTAGGTGCGGTTCCCGTAGCTCCTGAAGTAGCTTTTGCTGTCGATGATCCTTGCCGGACAATCAAGGTAGCGACTCCGTTGCTGTCACTGGGACTGACAGCGGCGTTAAATCCAAGAGCAGAGAGCGCTGCCTGCTGTACCTGAAACACGTTGTAATTCAGCGAAGGCACGTGAATTGGGGAATAACCGAAGGCACGGCAGGGATCGGGAATTGAGACTGACCCAAACTGCGAACCATTGTGGAGAAATTGCCGGAAGTCTCCTGTAGAGAGCAGGTTGTAGAGAACGATTTGCGCAGTGACCGGCTTGATTGTCGCCGGACAAATCACGATGCGAGAGATGCTTACGCTTTCCGTAATGGTCACTGTTCGGGACTGCAGGAAGACTTGCGGCTGCGTGTATCCCTGAGGAAAGTAGAAATCTTCCAGCAGGTCGAGGATTTCTTTTCTGTGCCACAGATGACCCTGCAAAGGGTTCAGGACCTGAACCAGATCGTGTATGCGCTTGTCATGCGCCTTTTTAGACGAGATCGGCCCCTGGATAGCAACTGTGAATTGATTGGTGGCGGTGGAAGGATCCAAAGGATCTACCCAGGCTGAAATCGGATCGCTGACATTGAAGATCAGTATGCCTTTCTTAGAGTTTGGGTTGTCGAACGGCGGAAAAGTGCTGGAACCATCCGCAGGATTGAGCGCCCCCAGATCAGTCCCTTCCTGCAATGCCGCCGTGTACTTACTGAAAGCAGTACCGATTCCGCCGTGGCTGTGAGGCATAATTTTAGCCGCCCAGCGGTTATATGCGGCGAGGAAGTTCTTCCAATCCCCGGTAAATTGCCGGATGTTATTGGTCTCTGAATCATTCAACTTCCCCGCCTGGTCTTGCTTTTGCAATGAATCTGTCAGCCCGAAGGAGTAGAACTGCGCTGCGTTCGTGAAAAGGCTGTTAAGGTCACCGATCAGGATGCGCGTAGCGTTGTCCTGTGAGATCGCGTTTGGTGTGCACAAGAACCGCTGGGACAGCTTTAACGCAGTCTGCGTCGCATCAACCATGAGTCGGCCTTTTTGCAGCTTGACCTGCACCGTTAAGGTGCTGGAGTCTGGAGGCAACGCGGCAAACTCCTGTGCTGTCTTGCAAGGGGCCTGGAATGACTGGGCCGCTGCACACAGCGGTTGCGCCGCGAGCGTGGCCCAGAGGAGCGCGACAGAAAGGAGGGGAGGCTTCATGCGGCTTCAGGCTGCACCAAATCAAAAGAGAATGTCTTCCAGAATTGAGAATTATAAAGAGCAGACTCGGGTATTTGGTTAATTTTTAAGAGCCCGAGCAAAATGTAAGAGCGGACCACTTCTGGCTTGTTTCGCGGTGAAGACACGCCACTTTTGTTCTCATCGTAATAATGATGTGATCTTCATCGCGCTCTTCTTTGTAGTCAAGCCGCTTTTAGCCAAAAGCCAAAAGCTGGGCCGTCCTGCCGGCCCATAACATTTCCTAATCGCGTCCAGAAAAATTTTCAATTTCCCTCACCAACGTCACCGTGGCTAGAGTGAATGCTACGGGGACAATCATGTACGCACACAGACGCTCCGCCACACTACTTTTGCTGGTTTTGTTTCTCTGTCTGGCCGCACACGCTGGCCTGGCGCAATCATCGGCTGCTGATGCCGACCGCATTGCCCGGCTGGAGCAGGCGGTGAATGACGCCAAGGGCTCAGCCGACAACTCCTGGATGCTGATGAGTTCCGCCCTGGTGCTGATGATGACCGGGCCGGGACTGGCCCTGTTCTACGGCGGGCTGGTGCGGAAAAAAAATGTGCTCGCCACCATGATGCAAAGCTTCACCATGATGGCCGTGGTCACCGTATTGTGGGCCATCGTGGGCTATAGCTTGTCATTTGGCTCGGGGACACCCTTCATTGGAGGCCTGCAGCACTTTCTGTTGCACGGAGTGGGAACCCAGCCGGATGCTGCTTACTCCGGCACCATCCCGCAGCAGACGTTCATGATATTTCAGTTGATGTTCGCCATCATCACGCCGGCGCTGATTACGGGGGCCTTTGCCGAGCGGATGAAGTTCAGCGCCATGGTCGTGTTCATGTCCCTGTGGTCATTGTTGGTTTATGCGCCGATGGCGCATATGGTCTGGGGCAAGGGCGGGCTGCTCAATGCCTCACTGGGCGGCAGGTTTCCAACTCTGGATTTTGCCGGTGGCACGGTCGTGCACATTACTTCCGGGGTCTCGGCGCTGGTCTGCTGTCTCTATCTGGGACGACGTGTCGGCTATCCCAAAGAACCCATGCCTCCGCATAGCATGGTGCTGAGCTTCATTGGAGC
>DATDGH010000281.1:0-2457 GCA_036522215.1 Candidatus Angelobacter sp.
AGGAGTTCAACGTCACCCATGGACCGGAGGCCATCAATACACTTGGTAACATGACGCTCATGAACCCGGACTCCTTCCATGAAATCAATGATTCCGGAGTAAAATCGCAGGTCTCTCAGTGGTTGATGGATCGCGGTCTTCCGGCGCCAAAGAAACTGAATGCTCAGACTCAGCAAGGAGAAGATGCTGCGACTGTGGCCCTGAGCAACATTGATCGGGTACGGACGATGCTCGCCGACCCAGTGATCCAAAGAAATCTCGGCCCCATTACAGGGCGAGTAGGGAATCTGGAACAGGATATCGGCGCTTCGTTGCGTGGAGCAAGCTCCGAGGACCTTCAGAAGATCCAGGACTTCAGAACATCGCTCAACTATTTGTTTTTCCAGGAAGGAAAGGCTTTATTCGGCGGTCGGCCTCCCCAGCAATTGATGAAGGAGTTTGAAAAAACGAACGCAAATCCGAAGATGGTCCTGCCGATGCTTACTGGCTCGCTCAATGGGGCGGAGCAGTCAGCGAAACAGCGCATCAACGTCGCGATGAGTCAGCGGTTCGGTGGCAAGGTGCCTCCGCAATACGGTTCGATTGCTGGGCCGCCTGGTTCCGTGGCGCCGATTAGATTGAAGAACGGGAACACTTTGACACCGCACGACGCGGCTGCGGCCGCGCAGTTTCGCAAGGATCACCCAGAGCGGATCGCTCCCTGATATGCCCGATGATCTGTCCCAATATGGAACCGTAAGCCCCGGATGGCCGCCCGATGATGATCTGTCCCAATATGGAACCGTAAGCCCCGGATGGCCACCCGTTGACCTGTCCAAATATGGAACCGTAAGCCCCGGACGGCCACCCGTTGACCTGTCCAAATATGGAACCGTAAGCCCCGGACGGACGCCCGTTAGAACCGTAGACAAGCCACCGATCGCAAGTCCTCCGGCGATCGCAAGTCCTCCGGTTCCCGAAGGGCTACGACCTGAACAGGATAGCTGGTCCAGCTTCCACAATTTTCTGACGAGCCCGAACGGTCTGATCCGGGGTGGACTGCGGCAGGCCGTTGGTGGAGTCGAGCGCATGGCTCAGCCCGGCGCGGAACGAAAACTAGAAGGCATCCATCAAATCGCCAGCGGCGTTGGGCAAGCGGCATTACCTGCGGCATTAGGTGCGGCGTTTCCATTCGCTTTGACGAATCCGGTCACGGCGTTGAGTTCCATTGGCGGAGGAATGGCTGGATCTACGCTTGCCAGAGTGGGAGCTGAGTCACTTGATGCCTCGCCTGCCGCATCCGATGTTGCTAGCGACGTGGGGGGCCTGCTGGGACTGTTTGGGGGTGGTCGTGCGGGAAGCAGATTTGAACCTTCCAGTCGGCAAGCCATAGCTGGTCTGCGAGCGGCCCCAGGAGAAGTGATGAATGTGCTCCGAAACACGGAACTCACCAAGCCGTTCAAGTTGCTTCCGGATCTGATCGATGCAGCCAAAAACATAGTGGCGGCGGGCCGATCAGTGCCAGAGCCAGAGTACCAAGGCCCGTGGATTCCCGGTGGATCAGTGCTCAACCCCGCGAGGGTGAGCGAAGAGCCCCAGTACCAAGGCCCATGGATTACCTCAGGACCGGTGGGCCGACCAGTAGAAGAAGAGCGCACAGGCCCATGGATCACCTCAGGACCGGTGCGCAACACCGCAGTGGAGAGCGCTTCCGCGCCCACGCAAACGGGTCCAGATCAAGTGCTCCTTGATCAGATCGCTAAACAGTTTGGAGGGGCAAAATTCGCAAAGCTAACGCCTGATCGCCAAGCCATTGTGCTGAGGTTGGCCAATAAGATTCAGCCGTCGAGCCTGCCAACCCAGTTCGCTCCTCCTGGAGAAACGCCAAGCGTCCCAACCAACCCTGGCGTACCAACCAAGCCTAACTTTGGTTTTCTTCCTCGCCGCAACACCTTTAACGACAAATCCCAGTATGAGGGAGATTATCCGGGAGCTGGTCCGGGAGCCCATCGATCAGTTTACAGTCACTCGAATACTGACATAATGGCTCAAGACTTGTACAAGCGCAATGTCTTTCCCGAAGATATGCACTCATGGGACAAGGCACGTTTTGACAAAGAAGCCAAGCCTTATTTCAAACAGGGATTCATGAGTCGACAGAGCGCCGAGGAACTCTATGTGAAAATGCTTAAACTTCACAACAGACCTTGGTTACCTATCGGACTTGATCTGCCGGACATCCCGAAACCGCCGGTAGTGCGCTGATCCAAATTATTGCGTCCTCCATGCGGCAAAGCATAATGCCAACCCCATGCCAACCCCAGCATAATAGCTATGCACATCAGAATTACAGCAATGGCTAGAAGTACGTCGATGGCAGTGTCGTATTTCATAATCAGCCGACCGGTTCTGGCCCGGAGTCTTCCCATTCTCCCTCGTAATCTCGACCATAATGCTGTGTCCAGCGCCCTTGTAGAT
>DATDGH010000282.1:0-2473 GCA_036522215.1 Candidatus Angelobacter sp.
ATGGGGCCCGTGGTCACCAAGGAACATAAGGCGCGCATCGAAGGCTATATCGAAAAGGGCCTCGCCGAAGGCGCCCAGCCGGTGCTCGGATTCTAGTCGAAAATCAGCAAATTTCAAATTGCGCTGCGAATGCGCATCAACTTGCGGTCACATCGCTGGATGCAGCCGGTTCTACATATAGAGTCATATCCTGCACTTTGCGAACAACTACGTTCTGGCCAACGCCGACGGCATAAGGAGAGACCGCATTCCAGATTTCGCCATGCACAAAGACTTTGCCGGACGGAGTCAGCGGCGCCTGAACCACGCCGATCTCGCCGATCATTCCTTGCTCTCCGGTAGTGACCTTGTTTCTTCGGGCCTGGATGGCAATCGTCATGAGGAACACGGTAATCAACGCCAGGGGAAGGCTGATGGCAAGCGCAGTAATCCACTTGACCCGCATCTGCGGGATGGGACCGTCTACCAGCAGCACCAGTCCCAGCATCATGAGCGCAACTCCTCCCAGCGTCAGCACGCCATGGGTTTGGAATTTTGCCTCCAGGCCAAACAGCAGGAAGGCGGCCAGGATGAGGATGAGGGCCGCATAGTTTGTAGGCAACAAGTGCATAGCAAACAGGGCCAGAAGAATGAAGACAAAGCCTACGACGCCGGGAAGCACCATGCCCGGATTGTTGAACTCGGCCCACAGCGCCAGCATGCCAATGGAAAACAGAATGGCGGAGAAGTTGGGGTCCATGAGCCAGGAAAGAACTCGTTGCCGAACCGTAAGTTCAAACGGACGTATGGGCTTTCCGGCTACATGGAGAATCTCCTTGGAGCCGTCAAAACGAGTGATTGTTTTCCCGTCCATTTGGGTGAAGAGGTCATTCACATCTTTGGCAATGTAATCAACCAGATGATTGGTCAAGGCTTCATCGGCGGAGAAGGATTTGGATTGCCGTACGGCACTCTCTGCTACCTCAGCGTTGCGGCCTCGCTTTGAGCTGTAGGAGCGCAGCAGGGCCGCGGCGTCATTCTCTACCTTCTCTTTCATCACAGGGTCCATGGTGCCACCGTCGCCACGAACCGGGTGAGCAGCGCCTGTGTTGGTGCCCGGACTCATGGCAGCCACATCGGCCGCTTCCAGGATGTAAAAGCCGGCGGAGGCGGCGTAACTTCCAACAGGGGTTACATAGATAATTACCGGAACCTTGGAGGCGAGAATTTCCTGGACTATTTCACGGGTGGAAGAGACGAGCCCGCCGGGAGTGTCAATTTCAATCAGCAGAGCATCGGCGTGCGTGCGCTCGGCTTCCTGAATGGCGCGGCCAATGTATTCCACGACGATAGGGTGGATGGTGTCATCCACAACAATCTTCACAATGTCAGCATAAGCGGACGATGCGGCAAAGCAGAACGCCAGGACAACGGAGAGCGTAACCAGACTGCGGCGATACATAATCAGTTCCTCATGGCTGCAAAGATGATTTGTGGGACAGTGCAGTCGCAATATCGTGTTTCAGAGATGTGGCGGCTGCATTGGTTGGATCGATAATCAAGGCATGGGCCACCTCCTGTTCCGCGGATACAGGATTATTTTCTGCTAAATCCAGGCGCGCAAGCACTAAATATGCGCTGGCTCCGGGTTTGAGCCGGATGGAGACGCGGGCCTCATTGCGCGCGCCGGTTGTGTCCTGATTGGATTCCAGCACCTGGGCCAGGCCTGCGTGGGCGCCGGCATTGGTGGGATCGAGAAGGACGGCCTCCCTGAATTCTCTCTCGGCTTCCCCTGTGAGTCCCTCATCGAAGAGTTGCTGTGCGTGCTGGGCATGAAAGGCGGCATGGCTCACCGGGTCACTGTTGCGCAACTTGGCCTCGTTATTATTTTCAATTTCTATGGCCAGTTGGCGGAAGGAGGACTCATCATAGTTGGCCTTGATGCGCTCCTGGGGAATGCGGTCGCTGAGGAGTGTTCCTGAGCCAAGAGCGTCCAGGAAAGTTTTGGCCTCCGTATCGGGATGAATGGCGATGGATTCTCGCAGCTCTCGCGTGGCCGCAGATACATCATTATCGCGGGCGAGTTCTATGGCGAGGTTGAAGTGATAATCAGGATCATTGGGATCAGTCTGGATGGTTTTTTCAAAATAAGCGCGGGCATTTTTTTCTCCGCGCCGCGCTGAAACCACACCCAGGTTGTTGTACACCTCCGTGAGCGGAATCCGCGTGGACAGGAAACGAAACGCGGCTTCAGCCTTATCCATCTGGCCGGCATAGAAAGCTGCCAAACCAAGATAGAACTGAGCTTCGTTGGCGTTGCGATCACTTGGTGGAATCCGGCCGAGCCAATTGACCGCCTGGTCGTACTCACGCGTCCTGAAGTAGGTCTTGCCCAGTTGCAGCATGGCCAGGGTGTGCCGGGGTTCCAGACGAATGGCCTCCTTGAATCGCTTGACTCGTTCCTGTTCACTGCCGGCAATCACCCCGCGGATGT
>DATDGH010000283.1:0-2084 GCA_036522215.1 Candidatus Angelobacter sp.
GAAAACAATGCACTCTGCCCTTCGGTCGTCTGCTCCATTCTTGAAAGGGCGGCGGTGGCCTCGCTGCTGATTTCCTGCTTCTGAGAGGCGGTGAGTTTGCGCCACTCCGGCCGGCGAAAGCGGAACATCTGGTGCAACACGCTTGCGCCCTCAAGGGTGAGGGGAACGGCGGGAAGTTCCTGACGAATGCCTTTGATTTCAACTTCGCTGCTGGATGCCATTTAGTGCCTCTGGTAACCGCGATTGGTAACCCGCCTATTCTAACGTGATCGCCGGGATCGCGCGTGATCGCCGGGACCGCCGGGATCGGAAAAAAACCGGGCATTCAGCCCGCGAAGCATTCTGGTAAAGATGACACCAATGTGGGCATGGTCAGATCGGCCCAAATCCTGCAATCGCTGGCTGCAGAAACCCGGCGTGGTGACACGGCAGGCCGAGCGCCTGAGAATGCATTAAAATTGCAAAAACCTATGCCTCCTGCTCACGCGCCAACCCGCAAAGCCATCAACGCCAAAAAAGCGAAAACCAAGCCGGCTAAGAAACGCTATACCCCGCTCGACCCGGCGAGAGTCGCGGCGATTCTTGAGCGTCTGGACCAGGCTTATCCTGGCGCCACTTGCGCACTGAAGCACAACAGCGCATGGGAGCTTCTGGTGGCCACCATCCTCTCAGCCCAATGCACCGACGTGCGGGTCAACATGGTAACTCCCATCCTGTTCCAGAAGTATCCCACCGCGAAACATTTTGCCGCGCTCAAGCCTGAAGAGTTGGAGGCGGACATCCGCTCCACCGGCTTTTTCCGCAACAAGGCCAAGTCCCTGGTGGGCAGCGCCAAAAAAATGGTAGAGGAATTCAGGGGCGAGGTGCCGGATGAAATGGACAAACTGCTGACCATGCCGGGCGTGGCGCGCAAAACCGCAAATGTGGTTCTAGGCACATGGTTTCACCAGGCTGTCGGTGTGGTTGTAGACACGCATGTTCAGCGGATTTCACGCCGGCTGGAGCTTACCCGGAGTGACACACCCAGGGCCATTGAACAAGACCTGATGAAGGTGCTGCCGCGCGAGAAGTGGATTGATTTCTCACACCAGATCATTCACCACGGACGCGCCGTCTGCATCGCCCGCAAACCCAAGTGCGCTCAATGCACCCTGGAGAATCTGTGCCATGCCGGGGATAAAACGTGGTCCACGGTGGAAATTCATAAGACGGCTAAGCCGTAGTAGTTAGTAATTAGTATTTAGTAGTTAGCGAAAATCAAAGACACACCTAACGCGATCAGAATCATAAGGAACTCCCAAACAGCAATAGTGGGAGCACGAGCAGAAATATGCGCACTTTTATTTTGTTTATGATGATAACTGGAATGGCTATTGACGTACCGTCACAGACTGTTACTGCGGCGCACACCTTTATAACTGATCCAAGCCAGATTACCTCGAAAGACAAACTGGACGTTCAGCCTTTCACTATCGACAAACTGTTTATGACGCACTCGATGGGCGACAGCACATGGTCGCCGGATGGTAAACAAGTGGCTTTCATCACCAACATCAGCGGGCGCAACAACCTGTGGCTGGTTTCCGCTGAGAGTGGCTGGCCGGTGCAGCTTACCGTGAGCGATCAGCGGCAGACCAGCCCGGCCTGGTCTCCCAATGGCCGCTGGATCGCTTTTGCCTCTGATCACGATGGCGACGAGCAATGGGACATCTTTTTAGTTTCTCCGGCAAACGGCCAGATCATCAATCTGACCAACACTCCCCAGATTTCAGAAGAAGAACCAACCTGGTCGCCTGACGGCAACTTCCTGGCTTACACGGTCAAGCCCAAAGAATCTTCTACGTATGAGATCGAGATCATGGAAGTTCTGACCAAGCAGGTACGCAAGTTAACCGGCAACACGCCAAAGGAGCTTGGGAATTTTGATCCTATCTGGTCCAGGAACGGCAAGTCGATTGTCTACACGCAGCAGAACGCCACCGGCAAAAACTCCAACATCTTTATTGCGAATGTAGCGAGTGGTAAAGCAACCAACCTGACGCCGCATGAAGGCGAACACAATTTCTTCGCCAGCCACATCTCTC
>DATDGH010000284.1:0-3178 GCA_036522215.1 Candidatus Angelobacter sp.
CAGGTTGCAGTGGATCGATTCCGAATATTGAATAGTCCATTTTTCGTGTTTGGGGTCAGCGCCGATGACATTGTTGTTGCCCGGCCGGAAGGCGGGGTTTTCAAATTTCAAAGCGTGTTTTCCCGGTCCGGACACTCAACATATCGTGTTTTCCTCCAGGGCGACTGCAAAGTGAATGATCCGGATTTCCAAGTACACTGGAAGCCTATCGCTGCTCTTGGAAGTACTTTCGAAAACGCCAATGGGAACTTCGTTGCCGTGGATGTGCCACCAGGAAAGGACGTGGCGGCGGTGTATAGAGCTCTCGAAGCAGGTGAAGAGGCCGGTATATGGGCTTTCGAAGAGGGTCACTATGGGGGTCAAACTCCGGTCTGATCCCGCCGCCCCACTGTTGATAAGCCGTCCTTACCTTCCCGATTCCTGCCGTCGATCCGCGCCCAAGGTCCAGGCCAAGGCAGCCAACTTCAGCGGCGGCACGGGAGCCAATCTCCCGGTGTTCAGCATTGGCTACGATTTCCATCTGGGAAATGGTGATAACGGCAATGTTTACGACATTACGAACAATCGTGACTCAAATCGCAGTCAGAGCTTCACCTACGATGCACTGAACCGCCTGATCTCAGCCCAGAACGCCGGAACCGATTGCACTCAGCACACCGTAAACGGGCTGACGGAATACTGGGGCAACAGCTATGACTACGATGCCTGGGGCAATCTGCTGCAGAAGAATGTGACGAAATGCTCGGCGGAAAACCTGAGTGTCGCAGCCCTGGTCAACAACCAACTGGTCGGCTACAGCTACGATTCAACCGGCAACATGACCCACGATGCGACCACCGGAAATAATTATTCTTACGACCAGGAAAACCGCATCAACGGGACCGCCGGTTATACCTATACCTACGATGCCGATGGAAATCGCGTCGAAAAATCGAACGGCAGCACGGGAACGCTGTATTTCTACATGTCACCTGGAATTGTGGCGGAAAGCGATCTCTCCGGCACGCTCAAATCCGAGTATGTCTTTTTCGATGGTGGGCGCGCTGCCAGAAGAGATTTGGCCAGTGGCGCAGTTTCGTATTACTTCTCGGATCGCCTGAAAACTGCCGCTGTTATCACCGATTCGGCAGGAACCATCAAGGAAGACGAAGACTTCTATCCTTGGGGTGGGGAATTGCCGTTCGTCAACAATGACCCGAACAAATATAAGTTTAGTGATAAAGAACGGGACGCCGAGACCGGGCTGGATTACTTTGGCGCAAGATTTTACGGAAATGCTTTAGGGCGTTTCACTTCCCCCGATCCGAAGATGATCAGCAAACAACGGATGCTCGATCCGCAGCAATGGAACATGTATTCTTACACAGCAAATAATCCCTTGAAATATGTGGATCCCGACGGGAAAGAGCTAAAGATTGTGGTGTTTCTAGAGCCCGGAAACAAGGGCAACGCGGATTACACCAAGCGCGGAGCCATCCGCGCAGCGAATCAGATTCATCAGGCTGGCGTAAAGAACGTCACGATCGAATTTCGCAATGGAACGCCTGACAAAAAAACCCTGGCAGGTCTTAATAGCGACGACCATGCAATGGCTGTTCGCGTCCAGAATCCCTCGGAGAAATCTTTCACAGCCAAAGCGTCGGAATTCTTCGGCGGCGGCAAGGTTATGGGCGAAGCCGAGAGCCTGGCAAACGTCGTTCACGTCTATCCGGACGGTAATGGATTTGAAAGATATGAAACTCACCAAACGACTAACATTATGGATCATGAGATGCTCCATCGTGTCGGTGAAGATCACCTGAATGATCAACCCGGTAATGTGATGGATAACAAATCCTACGACGCTGACATGAATGATACAGATCTTCGGTTTGATCCTCATCAAGAACAATCACTGCAGGTGTCGTTCAATCGGGATGGCGAAGTGGATAAGAATCCTAACGGTGCCACATGTGTAGGCGGCTGTCCCGAGGATAAAAACAAGGAGAAACCTAAATGAAACCGTTTGGCTTTCTGGCGCTCGGAATAGTATTCCTAATTTGCGCGTTGGCAGCTGCCATCGTCATCTCCAGAGCGGAAGAGAGGACTGCCCCTGGGAAGACCTGGCGACGGCTCTACATCCTGCTTCTCGTAACGTCGTTGTTAGTTTCAGCCCTCCTATGCGTACCGCGCGTAACTGTCAGATTTTATGTGAACGCGTATATGGCGCTTTACAATGGCCTTACACTTCTCTTGTTTGGCGCGTTGCTCAACGGATTGATATTGATCATCAGGCGTCCCAAGTTTTTTATTAGCTACGCGATGTGTATTGGGGGTACGGTTCTCACTTTGTCCAACTTTGTGATGAGGTAGCCATATGCTCACTCCAAACAAAACGTGACCATCAAAGTCTTGGCCAACAAACCAACTCTATTGGTTACAGGACGGGCCTGGGGCAATCTTCTGCAGAAGACCGTAACCAAATGCTCGGCGGAAAACTTGAGCGTGTCAGTATTCACCAACAACCAGCTCATAGGTTACGGCTATGACGCGGCGGGCAAGATGACGCACGATGCGACCACCGGGAATAATTATTCTTACGACCAGGAAAACCGCATCACCGGAGCCGCCGGTTACACCTATACCTACGATGCTGACGGCAATCGCGTCGAGAAATCAAATGGCACAACAGGAACAATTTACTGGTCCATGACGCCGGGGATCGTCGCCGAAAGCGACCTCCGGGGGAATCTCAAATCGGAATATGTGTTCTTCGATGGGGAGCGCGTGGCCAGAAAAGATTTTCCAAGCAACTCCGTTTTCTATTACTTCTCTGATCACTTGAAGACGGCTTCTGTCATTACTGACTCTGCGGGAAATATCAAAGAAGATGAAGATTACTACCCGTGGGGCGGTGAACTTCAGTTCGTCAACAACGACTCCAACCACTACAAGCACAACGGGAAGGAGAGAGACACCGAGACCGGGCTGGATTACTACGGCGCGCGATACTACTCAAGCCCGCTCAGTCGGTTCCTTACTCCCGATTGGTCATCGGTGCCGGTTCCCGTTCCTTACGCTGACCTGAGCAATCCGCAAACCCTCAATCAGTACGCTTTCGTCCACAACAACCCCATGAGTATCGACGATCCCGACGGGCACGGCGATGCTATGACTCGCTACAACCAGTGCCAACACG
>DATDGH010000285.1:0-3114 GCA_036522215.1 Candidatus Angelobacter sp.
ATGGGTTCAGGATTGGGGATGATTCTTCTTCTGGTAATCAATAATCTCTGCCGTGACAGCCTCGGCTTCCTTCATAAGCTTAGGTAATTCCTTATTAAGACGTTCAACTTCCTTACGGTGCGATATTGCAGTTCGTTCCCCTTCGGGAGTCAGTTTCAATTCCTTGAAGTAGACACCATCCGCGCCTTTTTGCCTTTCGCCACGGACGAACCCACGCTCAATCAAATTCTCCGTTGCATCACGGGTTCCCTTGAAGGCTTTCTCTGCATCCGGGCTTCCAATTGTCACACTCGGGTTCAACTTCCAAGTCAATGAGTAAGAATCGTAGAAACCGTTTGCTTCTTCGTACATCGCAAGAAGGATGGCGCTTTCGGTACTGTCAAACACAGGTGCAAAGTTCGTCATGTTTCCGCTCCGTCCCGATCATCATATTCTTCGTGATAGTAGCACAGGAGGACGAACAGACTTAACAGTGGAGTGGGATGAGGATGGACAGACGGCAGCAGGAGACTTTAAAACTTCTACCTGCTCCTGTGTTCTGGCGAAGTCCATCCCCGGAGCGCCCAAGGCGGCTGTGTTTACCATAAGAAAAAACCAGAGCATGTTTCACAAATGGCTCTGTAGTTGGCAACGATACAGAAATGAAGACCGGGGCTGAAGCCCGAGATGGTGGAAGGAGCACCTTTCGCGGGTTCTAAAGAACCAGCTCCCCGGAGTAAAGTCCGGAGCTTCCACCGATGGCTGTCTCAAAAACAATTTTTTGAAACACGTTTCTATTAACAATTCCTGAGCTGGGAAGATTTATTCCCAAATTGGAACAAGAAATAACACTGCCTTAATCGTTTTTTCATAAAACACTCTTAACTCGCTGCTATAAAGGAGAGGCTCTGAATTTCATAAAACGCGTAGGAGGCTTTTCTAATGCGAGATCGCGATTTCTCTCCCCCTGTTTCCAAGGAGAACGAACCTCAAGCCAGCCGCAAACCAGCATTTTCCAGCAATAGGCGTGGCTTTCTAAAGACAGCCGGTATCAGTGCAGCGGCGCTGGCCGCCAGCTCGCTCATCCCGGGCAAAGGCCTGGTCGAAGAAGCCGAAGCCGTGGAAGTGGGTCCACCCAGCAAGCATCCTAACCAAAGAGCAGCAGAATCCGCTGAAGTCCGGAGAGCTACATCGCGGATCGAGTCGGAAATTATAGAAGATGCATTTCCGCACAAAACCAATGGGGACGAAGAACGGTTCAAAAATCAGGCATTCGCCGGCAATTTTTCCAAAACCTTGCCCCATGATCCCGCCACCGGATTAGTCATCCCCAGCGCCTACAAGGCCCTGCTGGACGCAGCGGAGGATGGCACGCAAGCGGCGTTTGATGCCGTGCCTGCGGGCGGCCCGGGGAAATTGGCCGGTCCGGTCAGTCCACTTGCGTTTCAATTGCAGGGCGTAGATTCAACTTCAGCCAAGCAGGAGTTCGTGCCGCCTTCGATCTCCAGCGCGGCTGGAGCAGCGATTTACGCAGAACTCTACTGGGAAGCTTTTGTGCGCGACGTTCCCTTCATTGACTACGGCTCGAACCCGCTGATTGCCCAGGCAGCGGCCGACCTGAATAAATTTTCCGCGTTTGGCGGCCCTTCACCGGTGACCCCACAGAACATGTTCCGCTACGGGCAATCCTCGGCGTTCCCCAATGCGAACGCTTTCTTCGGCGCAACGGAAGGCCCCTATGTGTCGCAGATTTTTTTCACGACTCATCAACTGGATGGGGTTACATTTGTTCCCCAGATCCAGACCAACCTTCCGGTTGCCGATCCGAACACCGGGCAAGTGCTTACCGGTCCGGGCACGGGTCTGGATTTCATGACCAACTTTTCTGAGTTTCTGTTTGTCGAAAATGGGAATGGAGCGCTTAAGCCCGTGCCCGACGTCAGTGATCCCCAGCTCCGCTTTATTCGCAACGGCCGCGATATGGGTCAGTATGCAAACCAGGACTCCATCTACTCGACTTACTTCCGGGCGGCGATCATGTTGTCAGGCCTGGGAGTACCGGTGGACGCGAGTTCACCGTATACCCACGACAAGAGAATCAGTGGCTTCAACACCTTCAGCTCAGCGTTCCTGTTCAACCTGATTGGAGCGGCCCAGGATACTGAAGCGCAGGCCTTTTACCAGAAGTGGTTTGTGCATCGCCATCTACGGCCGGAAGCATTCGGCAACCTGGTGGATGGAGTTCTTACCAATCGGTTTAGCCTGCACCCCTCGATTCACTCCGAGCTGGTGAATTCGGCGGTGCTGCCTTTGATCTTTGAGCGGAACCGTCAGCTCAATGTCAAGCGCGGCATGGGAACCACGGGTAGCTTCCTGCTGCCGCAACAGCCGGCGGGAGGCTCGCCCAGCCATCCAGATTCGCCTGCGGGACATGCATTTACGGCAGGCTGCAGTGTGACCTTGATGAAGGCAATCTTCGATGTCGGGACGCCCGGGAATCCGAGGCCCTGGCCGCTTCCTCCCGTCATAGCTTCGGCAGATGGGAAGTCCCTGGTTCCGACTTCGGATAAGCTAACTGTACTGGGTGAACTCAACAAGCTCGCCTTCAACGTAGCTGAAGGCCGCAACTGGCTGGGAATTCACACGCGCATAGGCGGCAACTCCCTGGGTATGACACTGGGCGAGGACACCGCCATCCGCCTGCTGGAAGATCTGGGATTCACCTATCCGGAGAAATTCAGCGGATGGACTCTAACCAAGTTTGATGGGACCACCGTCACGATCGGCGCAAGCCGGAACGTGTAGATTAAAAACGACACCTTGGAACCAACTTCGACGGCGTGACGACAGAATTCAGTCACGCCGTTTTTACATCAAAGGACTCCTGTTGCTCGGAAAAGCAGTTCTTGTGACCTTATTTATGCCCAATTGGATTACATTGCCAGTCGCTTTGTGACGGCTTGGTTTTCCGTAGGCTGCGTGCTCTCCACGTTTCCCTGGAAGCAAAAGCCGGCTATAAGAGGCTGCCAAAGCGACAGGGCGCGGCCCGGGTCGCCCAACTGCTCAGGCCCTTGCGAGGGCCCTCTCGAAGGAAGGTTGGTCAGTTTGGTGGGATCGACATATCCCTCCGGGAAG
>DATDGH010000286.1:0-10753 GCA_036522215.1 Candidatus Angelobacter sp.
GCGACCGGCTTGCCTTGAGAATCAGTGACGCTAACCGGTGCACTGACTGTGGTCTTGTTATCACCAGCATTGAAGTTTGTCTGTAGCGGGCCGACATTCGCGTCCGAGCGCGGCGCATCCGGCGGCGGCCAGTCCGGGGTGATCATCTGCGCACCAACGTCGTACTTGCCCACCTGCAGCGCGGTGAAATCTATGGTCGCGGGTTTGTTGGGAGTCACGTGTACCTGGCGGATGTCGAGCTGGATGATGGGTTCGCCGCCGGAGAGAGTAACGTCGCCTTCTACGTCGCTGGTCACCACAAACTTTCCGCGCTGACCACGCCTGCGGATCTGGTCGCCAGTGATGTTCAGAGTGGGATTGATGGTGACGCCAGGAGCGGTTACTGTTTGGCCTTTGGCGTCCTGGGCAACAAAATGGTAGCTGCCCTGGGGAAGGTCTTTGGGACAGCGGTAAATCTGTTGCAGCGACGAGCCTACGGAGTCGCTGAGAGGATAATTGCCGCCATCGCCCTGCAAAGTAGCGTTCCGCAAACTATTCAGCCCCTGGCCGTCTACCCGCAGATTGCCGTCAGAAAAAGCTGTGTCGGAGAGTCGCGAGAGGCGGGAGGGCAATTGCTCGGGTGGCTGGGGAAGCTTCACAACCTCGATATGGTGCTGCACAGGCGGACCTGGGAGATACTGTTCGCCAGTAGCGACTACGTCAATAACCAGGAATTGATTTCCGATCTCCTCAGCCCAGGCTGGGACCTGCACTTTGCCGCCATCCTCAGTCGATAATAGGTTTCCGTTGATGGAAATGGGTCTGCCTGCTACAAGGGGGACCTGGCCTGCGCCGGCATTCTGAAGAATACGAATCGTGAAGGCTTCGCCCTGGGGAACAATGTCCGGAGCCACTACCTGATACGCAGGCTTTTGCTGCGCTCTGGCGACGACACAGAAAAGCGCAACTGTGGCGAAGAAGATGCCACAGCCAGCCGCCAACTTTCGGGCTTGCCTTTTTACTGCAATCATTGCGGTTCATGTCGCAGCCGTATGTCTGTTTTACGTGCTGCGTAAGCGGCAAGCCGATAATCCGATGATCCGTGGGCCGTTAGCTGATTGCTAACCGTTTGGGATATAAAAAAATGGTTCGGCCGGAATGAGCGAACGGAGAATATTCTCCGGCTGAAAGGAAGTCAAGATAATTTGCTAGCCTCCCTGAGTTTCTGACCACCGAAGCCGGCTGGGGACACCTTAAAAAATTCTCAGACAGGCGGAAATCTTAGCCATACTGTAGCTGTTTATGCCGGTGTCACCGAAGTTCCTCTTCACCGTGCTGCTGATCGCATCTCCGTTGGGCGAATTCGATATACTCCGTTTTATCCCCGTGCATTTTTTAAAATCCATTTTTCCCGTTTTTCTATTGATCTTTGTGCTCTGTGGTGGCGCCGCCCCTCCTCCACCCCAACGCGTGCAAAACCGGCCCGCGTCGCAGGAATCGACCCCTCTTACCGCACTGCAAATCGAAGTCAATCGCCTGATGGCCAATAAGGCCGGGTCGGTGGTGGTGATGGATGTAGCTTCCGGCAGAATTCTGGCGCAACGACATCTGGATCTTGCGGGGCAGAGACTGGAGCCGCCGGGGTCGACGGTGAAGCCGTTTGTCCTGATGGAATTGCTCAGCAGTGGCAAGATCAACGCGGAGCAAAGAGTGATGTGCCGCAGGCCGCTTTATATCGGTGGGAAACGCATGGATTGCTCCCATCCGGCCAGCATTACCACCCTTGATGCACGTGATGCCGTCGCCTATTCCTGCAACACTTACTTTTCCACGGTTGCAACCCGCCTCGATCCAACACAACTGGCTGAGATGTACAGGCGGACCGGGTTTACTTCGCCTACCGGACACACATCCGGCGAGATATCGGGCAGGATCAGCACAGCCAAAGAGCCATATCAACTACAGCTACAGGCGCTGGGAGAATGGGGTATCGAGGTAACTCCGCTGGAATTGCTGGCCGCCTACCAGAACCTGGCGCGACAGAAATTGAAAGGCGACAGTGAGAATCCGGGCAGCGCTGCGCCAGTGTTCGATGGCCTTGAACGTGCCGTGAAATATGGTGTAGCGCACGCCGCCCAACCCGCCGGCACCACCGCCGCGGGCAAGACCGGCACTGCGTCCGGAGTGAAGACGCCGCAGTCCCATGGGTTCTTTGTGGGCTATGCTCCGGCGGACAAACCGCAGATCGTGGTGCTGGTGTACCTGGAGCATGGGCGAGGAATGGATGCGGCGGCGGTAGCAGGGACGGTGATTACGGCGTGGTGGAAGAGCAGATGAAGCAAGATCGGGTGATCGCACGTGATCGGGTGATCCGGTGATCGGAAAACCTAACCCAAGGCATTTCTCCGTGCCTCCGTGCCTCCGTGGTGGACGTTCGTTTTCTGCTTTGCTTCTTGTTGTTTTTGCTGCTTCGCCTTTTCTTGCCCAAACCACGAATGTGAAGGTGAGAGTTTTCAGCCTTCATTCTGAACAGCGGATCAAGATCACTGCGAAGACTGGCGATCTGAGCTGGAAATCTTGCGAGCAATGCGAAACAAAGCGCGCAGCGGCTTTGGAGCTGGAGTTTTCTGCGCAGGGCGTGAAGATTGAGGGTGAAAACCAGGCGGCGAAACAGGTTTTTGTTCAGGGTGATTATCGGATCGAACCGAGTGAGGGCCTGGCCGCCTCGCTGAACTTTCCGGTGGAGATCAGGGTAGATCGAAATACCTTGAAAGTTTTTCTGAGCGTGCCGCTGGAGGACTATGTGACCGCGGCACTGGCAGGCGAGAGCGGCAACTTTGAACACGAAGAGAGCCTGAAGGCGATGGCGGTAGCCGTGCGCACCTATGCGGTCCATTTCCGCCAGCGTCAT
This sequence comes from Candidatus Angelobacter sp., assembly GCA_036522215.1. Lineage (GTDB taxonomy): Bacteria > Acidobacteriota > Terriglobia > Terriglobales > Acidobacteriaceae > Angelobacter. The sequence continues at coordinate 2,891 of DATDGH010000286.1, forward strand.
GCCAGCGAAGGCTTTGATTTTTGCGACAGCACCCACTGCCAGACATTGAATTTCAAAGGCATCAGCACACAGATTCGCGCGGCCGTGGAGGCGACGCGAGGCGAGATGCTGTGGTATGAGGGATCGCCGGCTGCGACTTTTTACCATCAGAACTGCGGCGGAGAGACGGCGGCCGCGCAGGAAGCGTGGCCTAACCTTCGAGCGCCGTATCTCAAGCAGCAGCAGGACCCGTATTGCGTGCGAGGAGTGCCGCTGCTGTGGAAGGCGCAGATCGGCCGCAAAGAACTGGAGAGTGCCCTGGGCGCGCAAGGACTCACTGTACCGGCAGCGTGGGACGCGCTGGAGATCGTGGCGCGGACGTCCAGCGGCCGCGCCTTGAAGCTGGGCTTTCGAAGTCCGTCGGGCGCTCCGTACTTGATCTCGGCATCGTCATTGCGTTTTGCTATTGGCCGCGCTCTAGGCTGGAACCGGGTGCGCAGCGATCTGTATGAAATACAGACCACCGGGGACTCCGTAATTTTCAGCGGACGCGGCGCGGGGCATGGCGTTGGGCTGTGCCAGGCGGGTGCAGAAGAGATGGCCAAAGAAGGCAAGGGTTACCGCCAGATCCTGGCGTTTTATTATCCCGGTACTTCTTTGGGAGTCTCAGCCAGGGGATTGGCATGGCAGAAAACTGAAACGCAGCGTTTTGCAATGCTGAGTGTCCAGCCCGACTCGGACGCGCCGGTGTTGCAATCGGCGGAGACGATTCTTCCCGAAGTGGAATCGGCGCTGGGATGGAAGCTGGATTTTAAGCCACAGCTTAAAGTTTATCCCACACTCGATGCCTATCGAGATTCGACTGGACAACCGGGATGGATTGCGGCGTTCACGCGCGGACAGACTATCCGTCTGCAACCGTTGGCTGTCCTGGAAAAGAAGTCAGCCCTGCAATCTACTTTGAGACATGAGTTTACTCATCTGCTGGTCGAAATCCGTGCTCGCGCCGGCACCCCAGTATGGTTTCGCGAAGGACTAGTCCTGTATTTCGCCGATGCGAGCCACAATCTTCAGCCGGTGCAGATGAATCAGGCAGACCTGGAGAAGGCATTCGCGCATCCTGACGACCGGCAGCAACTGGAAAAAGCCTACGCAGCCGCCCGGACCCGCGTGGCCCAAATGATTGAGCAGAACGGGAAAGAGACGGTGTTGCGATGGCTCAACGAGGGACTGCCTTCAGAATTGCCAAAATTGCCATAATCGCCGGAACTGCCAAAATTGAAAGTCAAACCTGGAAAATCCTACCACTGATGACACTGACCGCACTGATTTTCACACATAGATCATCGCGAATCAGTTAGATCATGAAGATCGGTGGTCAGAAGTTGCTAGGCCGCAGCCTTTTGCGAGGCTACCGGCGGATCGGGTTGCGGATGGGGGCGAGACATGATGCAGCAGACCCATAGCCAGCTAAACAGCGCCAGCAGGTAGGCGACGAACATGCGGAAGGCGAGCCATATTTTTTCGCCGGTAAGGGTGGCTGTCTTCGGGTCGAGCAACCAGTGCATGATCTTTCCAACGCAATAGACGCCGACGATGGCGGCAACGATCAACACGATCCAGAAAGCAAGGTTGCGAACTGCCCGCCACCATGAGCGGAACTTGATGAAGCCCCGAAATCCAATCCGCGTAGTTAAGAGACAGAGCGGGAGAACCAAACCCGGAACCACAATCCAGCGAACAATAAAGATAAAACCTTCGTAGAGATGGTCCATTGCGGGTTCACTGATATGCCGGCGCAGCCAGGCCGGGAGTTCTGAGCGCAGATAGCCGGGAAATTGAAACTGATAGTCTTCCAGCTTGTTGACGAAATAGAGCAGCACGCAGAAAACTACAACGGAGACTGCGAGCGCCAGCAGATGCTTGAAAGCATTCTTGAAAGCCGGCTTCAACCCGGCATCCTTGCCGCCATAGACGTCCGAATAGTAGTCCAGCGTTCCCGCATGCAGCAGCAAGGCAGCTACCAACAAGGCAAGAAGAATCACAGCCTGAAAGAACAATTCCCACCAATAGGCGTCCGGAATGTGCAGCCAGAGAATGAAGCTGACGATAATCACCGCATTGCCGAAGAACTGCAACAGCCATAGACGAGGATGATGGAGGGCGGCAACGAAGGTCGCGCTCAGGGATTTCCAGAGTTTCACGGTTTTACCTCCATGGTAGCGGCATCTGTGGTGGAGATAATGGACGGCTGGTACATGGGTTGAACAGATGCCGGGCTGATGCGGAACTTGCCCGGATTCACAATTTTCAGCAAGTAAACATATTCCTGATGGCGGTCGAAGTAGGTCTGGAAGAAGGCCGCGTGATCATCATGGAATTCGCGGCGCGTAAACCAGAATCCCCACCAATCGACCTTGGTGTTGAGTTCATACAGATCGTCACGCTGCACAAATTCGGCTCCGGCAGGAATGGGATCTTCGATCAACAGGTAGCGCCAATCGCTGCCGTTGACGCTCAGGCGAACAGCAATCACATCGCCGGATTTGAGAGCATCACCCTGCCACGGCACAAGGTCATAGACGATCTTCTCGCCCTTCTGCTGCGGCGCCAGGCGATAGTAGTCGCGAGTGATGTTGAGTGAGATTTTGTTGTTCTGGAAGATCCGCTTGTCGGCTGAGTAATATTCGCCGCGCGCCGACCAATAGAGGCGTCCCGCACCCGACTTCTGAATGCGGATGGTGTTGTTGCCCGCCTGGAGCTGGTCTGTAGTCAGAGCTACTCGCGGCAGATTGCTGTTCATGGCGTCGGCGCGAGTGAAGTGTTTACTCAGGACCTGCTTGTCGTTCACGAAGACCGTGGCGGTAAAGTCAGGATCGAGTTCGTGGCTGATCTTCACATATTCCAGCAGCCCGAAAACCACCATGGCCGTCTGTTTGGTGCTGAGCCAGAAATATCCACCGTCACGGTGATTCACCAGCCACAAGGCCGCTTTGGGCAGGAGCGGGCTATCGGGATGGGTAAGGCTCAGCAGACGCACGGCATGGGCAGTGGTTTCAGCGGAATCGTCATCGTAGAACTCGAGGAACGAGTCATATTCGCTGGGCCAGTGAGCTTCAGCTTCGTTCACGATTGCCTGCTTCTCCACCAGTCCGCTGACATCTTTGGCGCGGCCATCACCGGCGGTGTAGAGCGCCAGCCCCAGCATGGAGAGTCCCTGCGAGGACATGTCATTATTCTTGCGCGCAGCGTAAGCATCATCCAGCATCTTGCCATCCGAAGCTTTATCCGAGGCCAGTGCATATACGACGTAGGCGCGCAGATCGGCCTTCATGCGCTCGTGCTGCGCGAGCTGTCCTTTGAGCCATTTTTCCGCGTTCTCCAGTACATCGGCCTTCACGTCATATCCAGCAGCCTTGGCTTGGGCCAGCCCACTCACCACGTACGCCGTCATAAACACCATGCTGTCATCTTCTTTCCACCAGCCCCAACCGCCATCCTGGTGCTGGAAGTCATAGAGGCGGTCCAGTCCGGCGCGGATCTTCTTATCCAGTTCGGGCGTGTTGATGGTGGATTGCAGGTTCAAGTCTTTCATGGCCTTGGCAACCACAATGTCCGGGAGGAATCCAGACATGGTTTGTTCAGTGCAACCGTATGGGTAGGAGGTGAGGTAGTCGAGTGCGCTAAAAATGCTTCCCGCGATGGAAGGACTCACGCTGATGTTTATGGTCTGCGCCGCATTGATGGGATCGCCGGGCAGATTGAGCGTGGTTTGATCTTTGCCCGTGGAAGCGCTGATGGCGGCGGACTTGCTGTCAGAGAGTTTTACGCCAAAGGGAATGACCGGGAGAGTCAACTCCATGGCATCCGATTCTTCATTGGTAAGGGCTTTAGCCAGCAGATCGGATTCATGAACGTTCTGAGCGTGGACATGCCAATCCTGCCGCTGGTCGCCTTTGGTAGGAACCGTCACCTGGCGCGGCCCCGGATCCTGCAAGTCGAGTCCTTTGGTATCCAGAGAGACCTGGGTGTTCTTGTCGCTGGTGAGATAGTTGTGAACAATGGTGGAGACGGTGACATCGTCCCCCTGGCGGAAGAAACGCGGCACGGCCAACCGGACCATCAGGTTCTTGCGCACGATTACGCGATTCACGGCGCTTCCCACTTTGGTATCGACGGTCACACCACGCGCAGTGGCTCGCCAGGTCGTGAGTGAATCCGGGAAGGTGAGCTGTGCAGTTGCATGGCCGCTCTGATCGGTCTTGACGTCTGCAATCCACAATGCCGTGTCGGGAAATACCTTGCGCACTTTGGGCTGGACGAGCGGTTCCGAGGGCTTGAGTTGCGCCAGCCGGCGGGAATCACCGCCACCACCGGCACCGCCAGCCAGAATCATGGGCTTGTTGCCGGCTTCGCCGGTGAAGTAAAAGCTAAGCGAGGACTCTGTGGCTACGCGGTTGCCGACTTGTCCATAAAAGAAACTCTGAATGTCCTGCGTAGCATCAGGATGGATGGCATAGATGGCCTCGTCCACTACTCCCAGGCTGAACTCTCCAACTGCCGGCCTGCCGTTGGAGTCGAGCGCAGTGATGGTGTACCTGGCAGGATCACCAGGTTTGAATTGCGGCTGCGAAGGTTCGACGGTGACGTTCAGTTTTTGCTGGTCGGCAGGCACCTTCAGGTTCTTTTCCCCAGTGTAGAGCGTGTCGTTATTGACGAAGGCGACGTTTACATGAACGTTGGGCTGGGATTCTGTGTTGATGGGAATTGAAACCATGGTTGAGACGCCGGTGCCTTTGACCACCTGCTTGCTCTGGATGGTGCGGCCTTCAGTTGTCACCAGCATTTGCGCGTTGGCCACCCGAGTCATGAGCAGCAGATGAGCGGTATCGCCGACTTTGTAAGATTTCTTGTCAGGCACGATCTCAATTTGTTCCCGCGATTCGTTCCAGGTGGCGTATCCAGGGGCAGCCACCCAAATCCAGGTTCGGCCGGTTACGGTGCGGTTTTCGGGTGTCCTGGAGCTGATCCTGACGATTGAGCCGCCTTCTTTTGCATGCAGGGTAAAGGTGGCTTTGCCGTCCTTGCCCGTCTGCCCATCAACGGATTCCAAAACGGTCTCAGCTTCTCCTCTAGAGGAGTACTTGGGGTGGACCAGCTCTGCGTGAAAGGCGGTTTGCACAGGATGGCCGTCGTAATCTTTGGCCAGGGCCGTGAGCGTGATGATTTCACCTTGCTGGTAGAGGTATTTATCAGCCTGGACGCCAACCTGGAAGCTGCCATAGGTGGCGGTGACGGCATTATGTCCGGCGATTTCTCTGCGGCTTTCGTCGGTGACGCGGGCTTCAATGCGATAAGAGGCATCCTGCCGGTCTTTGTTGTCTACTTTGGTCGGTATTGTGATCTTTAGCCGCCCGTTGGCATCGAGCTTGCCGGATTGCTCGGAAAGCTGGTCGCCGCCATAGTCGTAGCCTTCATCGCCGCCCTCTCCGCCGTTGGAGGCCGCACCTTGTCCCTCATCGGAAGAATCGCTTTCATCACCGAAAAGATATGACCAGGAAGGTGAGCGATGGACCACGTACTTGACGTCAGCGCCGGCAACGGGCTCGCCGAAGTAGTACTTGGCTTCGATGGTGGCAGTGATGGACTCGCCTTGCAGGACGCGAGGTTTGTCTGGAGTGACCCTGACCTGGTATTCCGGCTTCTTGTATTCCTCAACGTTGAAGCCGCCATTCATGCCATAGGTTTGGCCGCTCGTGCTGTTGATGGAAATGGAGTAGTACCCGAGAGCTGCGTCGACAGGCAAGGCGAAATCGGCATGCACAGTACCAAAAGAGGAAACTTGGGAGCTGGTCTTAAAGACCTGCTTGTTATTAGGGTCTTCAACGCTTACATTTACCGGCTCTCCGACCGGCACCTTATATTTCTCACCATTGCGAGTGCGCAAGATCCCACGGAAATATACGGTGTGCCCGGGCCTGTAGACGGGCCGGTCAGTATAGACGTAGCCGGTCCAGTCTTCGGCTGGATTACTGCTGATATTGAAGTAGTAGGGCGCGACGATGGCGACATCTTTACCGTGGACCGCAATCACCCGCGGATCTTCAAAGTTTTCTGAAGGCAGGCTCATCATGGCCAGGCCCTGGGAATCGGTTTGTTCGGTTGCCTGCCTTTTGCGCGTAGCCAGCAGCTCTATGCGGGTATCAGGGATGGGATTGCCGCCCTTGCGGTCTACAGCAAATGCCAACAACTGCCCGGGAGCGCTCTTGGTGATTACCGCCAGATCAGTGACGATGATGAGCGTGTAAGCCCGCAGATTTCCGTCAGTCGCCTCAACCACATAGACGCCGACCGGCAGCGATTCCACCGGAACGTCCTGATGCTCGGAGAAAAACTTCGGAGGAACATCCTGCCGCCATCTGGCCACGAGCTGGTTTTGATTCAAAAGTGGAATTTGCGCGAACATGGTTGCCGGCGTGACGCTGCTCTTGCGCGCCTCGCCTTCGGACTCGCGGATCTGGGCCCGTGAATGCGAAGAAAACTGGCCGCGAAAGAAGTTGCGGATGTCCGTCCAGATCCCGTGTTTCCAGTCATGATAGCGTTCGATGAAGGTGGGCTCTTCAATCTGTTCCTTGGGCGTGGTGTGGCCGAATCCGTGCACGTCACCGAGTTTTTCAAAGAACACCATGGGATCGTTCACGTGGTAGAGACGGAACTCCAAGGCATTGACATCGCGAGTGTAGAGATGGATGGTGGCTTTCTGGCCGGGAGAAAACGTGCGGTCCGTGCTCACCGAGAAGTAAGGTTGACCAGCGTGGGCAAGCGCCGGCAGGAGGCACAGCGCCAGCATGGCAGCGCACCAGACGTTCAGTTTGTGTCTTTTAAGATGTTCCATCTGTAAACTCCCAGGAAATTGCTGTTACCGGGGACCGGCCTCCAACGTGGTGAAGGGTGCTGCAAAAGCTGGCTCAAGTGAATGCGGCGCATCTCTCCGGGCGATTTATCAATTGGGCCGGTGTGATACACCAAGATGGGACCATCGGTGCTCTCACCTTTCATCAACTGGCTGCGGCCCACAAATGTTATGGAGTGATAAGGAGAATTCTGTTCCAACTGGCGATAAAACAGGAGGTCGCCGGGAAGAGCCAGTCGCACGTCGCGGGAGACCAGAAACGTATTGAGGTACACAAGGGTCCTGGCGTCCGCGAACTCGGCGAAGGATATCTTCAAGTCCTCTGGCGATGAAGGCGGACGCACACGAAACAGGGCCGCACCCAAAGGCGTATGCGGATATGCATACTTCCGAACCGAGGGCAGGAAGGCCAGACCTTCCAGGTTGTTTTCTTCGAGCCAGGCTTGATTATGGGCGTGCAGCGCCCCGCGGTAGGCATAGCGCAGGAGGGCGGCGCAATCGTTAATCTCGGGCGGCAGGTCGGCGGTGGGCCGTAGCGCCTGATACTCAGCGATGGCGGCAAACCATTGGCGGAAGGCCGCTCGGTCCGACGGGGAATCCAGACGCAGGAAATCGGGCGTGCCGTCTTTGGCGGTGATTTCGTGAGTATCAGTAAAGGCCGCTGGACGGCGGGAAACCGGCGGGCTCGCATGCTGGGCGGCGATCGTGGCGCCGGCTCCAGCCAGCACAAGGCCGGCCAGGCAGGCACACCACACATTTCTCCATGGCTTGGTCATCCAGGTTGCGAGTTTTTGGGGACGCACCATGAAAACAGTTCACCGCCCTTAAATCAAGGGTTCTTTCCATGGAGTAAAAAAGCAATCCAAATGCCATGGGATTGGCCAGCAGAATGGCGGGATTTCCTGTTGGCGCTGTGTCAAAGGAGACGCGGAGGATGTGTCAGAAAGTCAGCAATCAGCAATCACCGCAAC
>DATDGH010000287.1:0-3206 GCA_036522215.1 Candidatus Angelobacter sp.
AATCGGCAGTGAACGAATCGTCTACTCCCGTGGGTTACGTGGTGAGCGGAGCGCAGGTGATCAGCCTTACCATCAAATGAATTTGTAATTGGCAATTGACAATCGGGTAATTTGAAAACCCCATCAGGTGTTTCAGCCCCCTCATTCATTTTGGTCTGGCTGTTTATGGGACCAGCCCACTACTGTTAACCTTAATAATGTAATGATTAAAAGAGTTCTTCCTTTTTTTATCGTATTGGCGACCTCGCTTGCCCTGGCTGAAGGTACTCGAGTCTGGAAGGAATCCAGCTATGAGGACTTTGAGCGTGGCACTGCCAAAGGTGTAGCCATCAGCAGCAAGGGAAGCCTGGAGTTGGCCCCGGCTTTCAAGGTCATCTACACCAGTCCCTCGACCTTTATCTGGTCGATGGCCGCTGATAAGGATGGAACGGTGTACGCGGCAACCGGAGCTCCCGCTCGCGTCTACCGCATCACTCCTGACGGCAAGGGGGCTGTGATCTTCGAACCCAAAGAACTTCAGGTGCAGGCAGTTGCGCTGGGCAGTGACGGGGCTGTTTATGCCGCCACGTCGCCTGATGGTAAGGTCTACAAAATTACCCGAAGCAAAAGCGCCACCGGAAACACCTCGGAATTTTCCGCCGCCGTCTTCTTTGATCCCAAAACCAAGTACATCTGGGACATGAAATTTGACGCCGAGGGCAGGCTCTACCTGGCCACCGGCGACCGCGGCGAAATCTATCGCGTGGACAAAAATGGCCAGGGCGCAGTTTTCTTCAAGTCCGATGAAGCACACATTCGCGTCCTGACTTTCGATCCCAAAGGCAATGTGATTGCGGGCTCGGATGGCAGCGGCTTGATTTACAGGATCAGTCCCAGCGGGGAAGGGTTTGTTCTGTACAGTGCGCCCAAAAAGGAGATTACCTCGCTGGCGGTAGATGCTTCCGGGAACATCTTCGCTTCAGGCACGGGCGAGAAGCGGGCTTCGTCTGTCGCCGGTCCGTTGGCTCCGATTGTCGGTACGAATCCGCCACAGCCTCAAGCGCCCGGAGGTCTGGCTCTTCCGGCGAACGTCAACCTGTCCGGGTCCGATGTTTACATGATCGCGCCCGACGGTTCACCACGAAAGCTCTGGTCTTCTCACGACGACATTGTTTATGCGCTGGCGTTTGATGCCAGCGGCCGTTTGATCGCGGGCACGGGAAATAAGGGACGCATCTATGCCATCGCCACCAATGGGGACTTTGAGGATTTGCTCAAGGGCAGCGCCAACCAGGTCAGCGCTTTCAGCAAAGCTCTCAATGGAGGTCTTTATTGTTCCAGCAGCAATTTGGGAAAGATTTTTCTCATGAGCAACAGCCCGGAGGCTGAGGGCACATTTGAGAGCGACGTTCAAGACGCGCACATCTTCTCCCGCTGGGGACGGGCCGAGGTTCGTGGGCGTGGCAACTATGAAGTCTTTGCCCGCAGCGGCAATGTGGACAACCCTGACCGTAACTGGAGTCCGTGGACGCGGGTTGATGTGAGCAAAGACTCGCGGCTGGAAATCCCGGCTGCCCGTTTTGTTCAGTGGCGCGTGATCTTGAAGCCGGCCAGTTCGCCCACGCAGGTGGATGAGGTAGCGATCAACTATCTTTCCAAGAACGTGGCTCCGGTAGTGGATGACGTTGTGGTGCAGGTGGGCGCGCGCTTCCCAACGCTGCCGCACATTTCGACCACCGATACTATCAATGTGGGTTTCGGCTCAGCCCCGCTGCAGCAGATTGCTCATGTTGAATCTCCTATCTCAGCCGTGCGCGATCGCGCCTACATCGCCGTTCGCTGGGCCGCGCATGACGACAATGACGACGATCTTGTCTATTCCATTTACTATCGTGGTGAAAATGAGCGTGATTGGAAGCTGCTGAAATCAGGCATCACGGAAAAAACCTATTCCTTTGAATCCAGCCTTTTGCCTGACGGCGCATACTTGCTGAAGGTAATGGCCAGTGACGCGCCTTCCCACACCCCTGAAGACGCGCTCACGGATGAAAAAGAGAGCACTCGTTTCGAGGTGGACAATACACCGCCTCGAATCCAAAACCTGGCAGCGAGAATCGAAGGACAGCAGCTCCACGTGACCTTCCTGGCCGCAGATGATTTTTCCACCATCAAGCGTGCTGAGTATTCCGTAGATGCAGGCGAGTGGCAATATCTGGAACCGGTGGGGCAGATTTCTGACTCCAAAACGGAAAACTATGATTTTAACGCCCTGCTTTCAATTCCACCGCAGGCGCTGGAAGATCAGGCAGAGAAGGCCAAACGCGGGTCCAAGAACAACGCGCCGCCACTCTCAGAGCACGTGATCGTGGTGCGCGTCTATGACCGCTACGACAACGAAGCCACGGCCAAGTACATTGCGCACTAGGTCGTTGTGCCGAGGGCCCGGTCATCGGAAGAAACGCCCAACACCTCGATTGGTTGAGGCATGGTAAGGACTTCGTTTCCGCCAATTATCAAACACCCTGAATCATAGGCAGACGTGCTGCGCCAATCAGGCCGGCATCGCTGCCCAGCAAGGCGCGCGTAATAATGGTGTTTCTGCGGGCGGGAAGCGCGTCATCGTGGACTTGCGTGCCTTGAACGCCGGCAGCGCTCTCACGCGGCGCCGTGTTGCGATAGACGAAGGAACGCTGGCGGACCACTTCGAACATGGTGGGCGAGAAGGCGTCCCACGCGCTGGACACTCCGCCGCCAATCACATACATGGGCAGGTTGAAGATGTTGACCACACTGGCAATCACAATGCCCAGCGACTGGCCGACGGTGCGAAAGATATTTTTTGCCGGTTCGTCGCCCTGCAGCGACATCTGATAAACCACCTTGGCGCTGAACTCGGGGTCCTCGTTCATGGCGCGCGCCAACTCGGGCGCTTGGCCGCCGGCAATGGCCTCCACGGCCATGCGCTTAACGGCGGTTGCTGAGGCGTACTGCTCCACGCATCCGCGGCTGCCGCAGCCGCAGGGGACGCCTTCGGGATCTACTGTGGTGTGGCCCAGTTCTCCGGCCATCCCGGTCATTCCATGCCAGATTTGTCCTTGCAAAACGATTCCGCCGCCGACTCCCGTGCCCAGCGTCATCATGCACATATCATCCACGAGCGCGGCCGCGCCCACCCATTTTTCTCCCAGAGCAGCGACGTTGGCATCGTTTTCCAGGATCACGGATGT
>DATDGH010000288.1:0-3221 GCA_036522215.1 Candidatus Angelobacter sp.
CCATTCAGCATCATTGATTTCAGTGGTTCGATCGGGAGCCAGTTTTTCTCCAACAATGACTTCATCACCAACCCCATCGTGCCGCTGGCGCCCGGTCAGACTGTTGGCTCGGCGCAGACAGGACACACCGGGGCTGTTCCCGGCTTTCCCGGCCTGAACCCCGCCGCTTTTGCGCCTCAATTCCTGCAGCCGGGACAGAACGGAGTGCCACCTTGTGATCCCACGGGAGGACCCGGAGGCGGGCCATTGTGCGACACCTTTGAATCCGCATTCGGCAACGGAGGCCGCAACATCTTCCGCGGGCCGTTCCAGAAACGCGCCGACCTCTCCCTCTTCAAGGACACCGCTATCACCGAACGGGTGCACGCTAAATATAGCTTTGACATCTTTAACCTGACCAATACGCCCAGCTTTGATACGCCGAATAACAATGTCCAATTCTTCGCTTTCGGCAACCCGCCGACGCTGCAAGTTCCGCCAGCCGGCAATCTGGGCGTGATCCAGCACACCCTGGGCAGCCCGCGACTGATTCGCATGTCGCTGCACATTACGTTCTAACCAGGCAGGGGGAAGCAGCTTTTGTGTTTCCCCCTGGTCCTCCCGCCATTACTCGTGCTTCACCGATTGCTCACCAAATCCTGAAGTCAACGTCACTAGGAGAGCACCACAGAATCATCAAAATGCTCCGGTAAGGGAAGACGCAAATGAAGAGAGTCTTATGGGCGGCCCTTGCTTTATCCTTCCTGCCAACAGTTGCACGCGCGCAGGACGTTCCCCAGGCGGAAGTCTCGGTAGGGGGCTCTTTCTTTTATATTCTGAGCGGCTTTACGATCCCGATGGGAGGCGTCAGCGGCTCGATCGCCGTCAATCTCAACCAATGGTTTGGGGTTGTCGGCGATTTCGGGGTGTATCACGGCAATCCCGGAGCCAGCCTCACGGGGGAAACCTATACCTTCGGCCCGCGATTTTCCTATCGCAAAGCGCGCAGGATAGTGCCCTTTGCTCAGGCTCTGTTTGGCGGCTCCCATTTCTCGGCGTCAACCAGCGGAATCTCCAGCAGTGGGAGTGAGTTCGCATTCACCATTGGCGGCGGCCTGGATATCGGATTGGGTAAGAGCCAAAAATTCGCTCTGCGGCCGCAAGCTGACTATTTTGGCATCCGCGACTTCGGTTCCACCACCAGCGTGGCCCGGCTCTCGATGGGAATCGTCTACCGCATTGGCAAAAAGTAACGCCCGCGCGCAGGGGTTCCGGCCCGCGGGCACTGTGACACTGGTCCGACCGATTTAACCGATTTATCTGTCAGCCTCGCATCTGCCTTCTCGGTCGTCGCGGGATTCACGATCATCATCATCGCGCCTGGCCACAAACGCCATTCCACGAGGATTGCGCAGCCCAGTTACGATCGGGGTGAGCTGCCCGAATTCGAGATCGAGACGGCCGACAAAGCCGGGCACATTGGCTGCTGAGTAAGCAGTTCCAGGAGTAAAGGAGTGCCGGCTAATGGCGTACACAATGCCTGCATCCAGATCGGATACCAGGATGAAACCATCCGATGAAGTGGCAAATACCGTGTCGTCCACCTGGGTCCCGGCAAATGGGGAGGAAACAGGAACCCGCACCGCACTTTGGTTCTTGGCGCCGGGATGGCGAACAATCACCAGTTCCGAGTCGGCCTGGCTATCCAGAAGCAAATCGCCCGCCGGATCGGTGATCATCGAATCCGGATCTTGCAGATTCAATGTCACGGGCGTCTCCGTAAGCAGGTCGGTTGCGGTTGCGTTGCCGGCGAAAACTGGAGAGACCACCACGGTGCTGCCGCTCAGCTTGGCGCGAACAATGGCGGGGTCCGTGTTTGGATTGCCGGAAGGGTTGGAGGCGCTTAGAAACACCTCTCCGTTGCGGAATACCATGTCGTCGAAACCGCCGCCGTGGACCGTAGGAGCAAAGGTAAAGTCCTGCTGGGTTCCGGTACCGGGATTGATGATCGCCAGCGCGGGATTTCCATCCTCGTTCTGCAGCGCCCACAGCAAGTGCGTCCGGGGATCGATCTTCAATCCGTCGTTATGCCCCACAACAGAGAAGGTGCGGACGATGGAACCATCCATCCTGTACTCGACGATGGTGCTGGACTTTCCATCTGTTCCGTCCTTGGCAACCCCGTTGCCATAACCGATGAAGACCCGGTCTTTGCTCACGGCAATGGAATCCGGTTGGGTGAATTGGCCGGGAACGGCGTGAGCAAAAACCCGCAAATGGTAGGGCGGCTGAACCTCAATCTGCGCCATTGCCGCCAGCGAAACCACCGCGACAAACAGCACAACCGCGGCAGTTCTGGTTCTAAAACTCAAGAATGACATAGGTACCCCTCCTTAGGAAAAGCTTTGGGCCGCACCAAGGCTACCGTGGAGAATTGGCCGCTTTGTTAACAGGAGGTGAATTGCTGATGAAAGTGTTGCGCAAGGAATCAGGGCACTGCCGTATCGTTCATCATTTAGCAATCAGCACTCAGCAGTCAGCATTCAGCCGGCAAACGTCTCAGGCTGAAGAGTTGCAGCATGGTTGGCATGGTTAAGAAATCGGTTTACGCTAATTATGAAAAGGCTCTCGCTTTGATTCGCGGCAAAAAGGCTTGCTCTTGGCCTTCTCCTTGTGGCCTATGGCCTGTGGCCTGCTAAAATAGAAATGCCGGTTTCCTTTCACCAGCGCCGATCTTTGTCCGGCGCACCTCAAAGCCGAAGTGGCGGAATTGGCAGACGCGCATGGTTCAGGTCCATGTACCCGCAAGGGTGTGGGGGTTCGAGTCCCTTCTTCGGCACCAGATGTCAAGGATTTTTTCAGTAAAATAGGGAAATTTAAGCCCTGCAAGGGCTTATGGGATTTCCTGTCTTCTGGTCTGGTGCCCTACAGTCTCCCCATTACCCTGCAAACCCTCGTTTAGCTCTACATTTTTCGAGCTAAATTCCGCTTATAATCTTGGCAATATGAGCTATTTTGAAGATCAGGAAGAGTCCGTTCCTAAGGCTCAGCGGAATTGGCTGTCTGAACCAATCATCAAGTTGGTCACTGCTGTTATTGCTCTAGGGGCGGCTATTTTGACCGTCTTTGGACGCAATCAGAAGGCATTCTTAGCAGTATCTCTATGTTGCGGTTTGGTGATCGTATGGTTTTTGGCAGGGGTGCTCTGGAACCCAGTCAAGAAAATTATCCGTCAGTACAAC
>DATDGH010000289.1:0-1695 GCA_036522215.1 Candidatus Angelobacter sp.
ATTACCGGGCCGGAATTTCGGGAAGGAAGCGCGCTCTACCTCTTGCTGGGTGCTACCTGCGTGACCGGCAGCCTTGCAGTTGACCCAGGGCCCCCAACGCGTGCCCGGTGGCCCACCATAGTCCAGCCATGGTAGTGCCCAGGAATCTACATCGTCGACAGGTAAGAAAAAATTAGGAGCGAAGAAAGATTCGCGAGGGCCAGTGCGACAGTAAATAAATTTAATGCTCGCCCTGGGCAAGAGTTGGTAAGAGGAACGGGAGACCAAGGTCCTCGACCGTCCCATCGATCGATAGCAAGCAACCTGTGGTGGATGATGCGCGCTGGCTTCCAGACCCAGGCTCAACAGGAGACACGCGACTCCCCACCAGGACAAAATCCAACCCAACCCTCTCCAACGCGCATGTTCACTGAGCAACTGGCGTCACTCCCTACTCGATGCCAACCATCTGGGCATCGCTCTTGTTCTCGGCTGGTTTCCTCTTTTTACGTTCCTGCCAACGGGCGATGGAAAATAAATTCTTGGTAATCACGCTCCAGCCGACATAGCGTTGGAAGCCCCTATCTCCTTTATACATGGCCCGCAACATCGAGAACGGGTGCTTGAGTGTGCTGATGGTGGATTCACAGCCGGCACGCCAGCGCAGTGCTCGTCGAAACCAACGCTGTTTTTGCCGCTCCTTGCGTTTCTGCGATAAACGTCCCCGGGCTGGCAGGGCCACTTTCTTCACTCCCATCTCCTCCGCTTCCCGCTCATTGCGCGCCGAGAAGAAACCGCGATCCCCCACCGCCAGCTCCGGCACCCGTCCGAAAACTGCTTGGTGTTGTTCGAGCGCCGGCAGAAACGAGGTCGTGTCCGCCGGGTTGCCTACCAAAACTTCATACCCACTCACAATCCCGTTTTCCGCTTCATCGATTCGCACCAGCCGGCCAAACTCGTTGGGCTTATGCGCTTTACCTTTGCGGATCACTTCCGTGTGCGGTTCAAACAAACTCAGCACTTTCTCTACGGCCTCTTTGCCCAGCACCACCCGGTCCTTGGTCTGGCGGAAGACTTTCTGCGTCAGCGGCAGGAAGTGCTCCAACTGCGACAGCTGGGCGAACACCGCCAACTTGCTGCCCACCACCGGGAGGCGTCCCTTCTTGAACCGCTCGAGAACCTGCTGGGACTGCCGCACCACGCTTCGGGTCAGGCCCAGCAGTTTCTGGTAGCGGGCGCGCATGCGCGCCCGCCCGGCCTCGGTTTTTGACTTGGCGGCGCGGCTGATCTCCAGCAGACGATACTGGACCGCTCGTCCATGATTCACTACCGCTAGCGTGCCCCGCTTACACTGCTGGGCTATGCGTGCTAGGCTGCGGCTGAGCACGCGGACGCCGTCTCCCAGCAGACTGCTGTCGGTCGGATAATGAATGTTCGACTCGATGCAGGTGGTGTCGGTCCGCATTCTGCGTCCTTGCGCCACACCTCGTTCGCAGGCTAGGCCCACGACCCGCTGATGAATCTCCTGGGTGACCTCGGGACTGAGCACGGCAAACAAGCGACTGAAGCAGTTGTGACGGGGAATGACTTCGGCGTCAAAGTGGGTGAAGCGCCGATCGAGCCGTATCGCACAATGGTGGTTGTGGCACAGTGCCTGGGACTGCGAGTCAGCGAAATTCTGGCGCTGCAGTGGCCAGACATTAACTTTGCGGAACT
>DATDGH010000290.1:0-3976 GCA_036522215.1 Candidatus Angelobacter sp.
TGGAGTGGCGTCTACGAAGACATTTACGGCGCAACTCACAGCACTTTTTCTGCTGGCACTTTATCTGGGCGAGTTGCGCGGCGTGACTCCTAAGGAAGAAGCGAAGTACTTCATCAATGAACTGGTGAAGATTCCCGGCAAGTTGGAAGCGCTGCTCACACGTGATGAAGAGTGCGAGGACCTGGCCAAACAATACGCGCGCTCCCAGGATTTTCTTTTCCTGGGCCGGGGAATTCACTATCCCATCGCCCTGGAAGGAGCACTCAAGCTGAAGGAGATTTCTTATATCCATGCGGAAGGCTATCCGGCGGGCGAGATGAAGCATGGTCCTAACGCCCTGATTGACGAAGAGCTGCCCGTAGTGATTCTGGCGCCCAAAGATGTGAGCGATCCGGAATCCATGCTTCGCTATGAGAAGACGCTTTCTAACATGAAAGAAGTCAAGGCGCGTGAAGGCAAAGTGATTGCCCTGGCGGTTGAAGGCGACGAAGAGATCAAAGAAGCCGCCGACCACGTAATCTATGTACCGCAAGCGCCGGAACTGCTGTTGCCTATCCTGGAAGTTGTGCCCATGCAATTGCTGGCCTATCACATTTCCGTTCGCCGGGGATGCGATGTTGACCAACCCCGCAA
Source organism: Candidatus Angelobacter sp. (assembly GCA_036522215.1). Lineage (GTDB taxonomy): Bacteria > Acidobacteriota > Terriglobia > Terriglobales > Acidobacteriaceae > Angelobacter. The sequence continues at coordinate 634 of DATDGH010000290.1, forward strand.
CCTGGCCAAGTCCGTCACTGTGGAGTAAAAGATCCCTCGCTCTCTTCTCTGGCACCAGTACCTGCGCGTAGCGATTTTCGGTGGCATAGTCCTGGGGGTTTATCTGCTTGCGGGATGGTTTGCCATCCGCAGATTCAAGAAGCAGCGACCGGCCAATGGTTGGAGGGCCGGGGTTGAATTGCTGACGTATGTGCTGGCTCTGCTCGGCACTCTGTGCATTGTCTACGCTTATTCCGTTGAACCCTACTGGCCAGAAGTAACGCACATTAACCTGCGCAGCGCAAAGCTGCATGCCGGAAGCCGGTTGCGAATCGTACAGATTTCCGATCTGCACTGCGATGGCAAAGTTCGGCTGGAGAAGCGTTTGCCGCAAATCATCCGCGACCAGGATCCAGACCTAATCGCGTTCACGGGAGACACGGTAAACGGGCAGGCAGGTGTTCCTCTTGCGCACGAGTTGCTGACCCAGCTTTCCGGAATCGCACCCACCTATGTGGTTCCGGGGAATTGGGATGTGAGTTTCTCGAGAAAATGGCGGCAAAACCTGCAACAGCTTTCGTTCTTTGAGGGCACTGGGGTCCACAACCTGACTGGCCAGGATGAATTGATCCAGGTTGGAGGTGTGCCGGTGTGGATAGCCGGTGCGGCCACGAGTCAGGAACATCTCTTGCCGGCTTTGCTGGCAACGGCGCCAAGCGATCGGTTTTCCATTCTGCTTTTTCACTTTCCTGATGAGGTTGAGGTTGTGGAGCAGAGCAGAATAGACCTGTATCTGGCAGGGCACACTCACGGAGGACAAATTGCGTTGCCGTTTTATGGCGCGCTGGTTACATTTTCGAAGTTTGATAAAAAATATGAACGTGGTCTGCACGCCATCGGCAACTCCTGGCTGTATGTGAACCGCGGAATAGGATTGGAAGGCTTTCCACCACGCGCGCGATTTCTCGCCCGCCCCGAGATCACGGTGATCGATATCTCGTCCATATTCGGGCAATGACTTAGGACAACCTAAGTTTGTATCCGCAGAAGTGTTAAGACGTTAGCTGTAAAATCTCGAGTTAAGATTTGTCAATCTCCATTCGGTCGCAGTTTTTTGGCGTATGCTTGATTTCGTTGTGAAGCATCGTCGTTCCTCTTTGCGTTTATTTCTGGCCCGCCAGTCCGGCGCGCTCTCGTTGGTCGTCACTGCAGTGGTTACGGCCTTGGGTTTTTTCTTGAATGTTTTGCTGTTGCGCGAAGGCATCCCTCGCAAGGACTTGATACTGTTGAGCAGCCTGGTCACGGGCCTGGTGGCGGGATGGCTGTTCTACCAGTTTCTTCGCAACGAGCGCGCCAGGCAGGAAGCTGTGCAGCAAAGAATCCATACGGTGGCAGAGCTGAACCATCACATTCGCAATGCTCTTCAGGTGATCCGGTATGCCGGCGGAGCTAAGTCCACTTCCGATGCCACGCAACTGCAACTCATCAATGAAGCAGTGGCAAGAATTGATTGGGCGCTGCGGGAAGTTCTCTCCAGGTATCCGCACGGGGAAAATGGCGACGGTAACAAGAGCGGTGCGAACGTTCCACGTTTTTCATCGGCAGTAGTCGATGATTTTGTTCTTCGCCATAAAGAGCCCCGCACGCTCTGACTAAGCCTGATCCTTCGCAAGTGAATCCGGTTTCCCCGAATACGCGTTCTGTGCAGGACAGGTTATGATTACGTCAAGATCATGCCCGGCCGGGTCACAGGCAAATATCCGCTCGGAAGGTACGTCGCCCTTGCGGCGCTCCTGGCAGCTACGACCGCTTATCACCTCAGAACAATCCAATTCCGGTTCCCGGAGTGGCTTGGAAAATCCACTGTAATCAGACCCTTTTTCATCCCCGAGGTCGAACTGGCCAGCAATGGAGCGGAGCGCAATGTTCTCAGTTTTGTGACTAGAGAGGCGCGTGAGCTTGGGCTGCAAAACGGCGATACTCTCCTCAAGGTCAACGGCGCTCCGGTATCGGGAATGGCGGTCTATGGGGAGGCGCTTCGGAAGGCTCGGCCCGGCGACAAGATTTTAGTGGAGGTATTGCGGCACGAGGGTGATGGAACCAGCGCTGAAAAGATCTTCGCAGTTCCCGTCTGGCCGCCGAGGCACTCATGGCCTGGAGACATGGTTGCGGGTTTGCTGGTCAGCATACTTCCGTTTTTTTCGGTGTTGTTGGGATTTTGGGTAGTTTTCATTCGGCCTTACGACGTCCGTGCGTGGTTGCTGCTGGCTCTTATGTTGGGCTACGAGGCGTTTTTTGATCCGGGAGTAGAGAGTTGGGGACCCTGGGCCCGTGATTTTGGAGTTGCATTTTGGGTAGGAGCAAAGGCGACCTTTTCTCTGTGGTTGCTGCTCTTTGCCGTCTACTTTCCTGAACCATTTCCGTCCGGCACGAAGAGGGCATCAACCTGGAAATGGTTGCAGTGGTTGTTTGTGATTCCACTCGGGCTTCTCGCCCTGGCTGATGTCGCCATGTACATTGGCGACCTGGAAAATTACGGTTCGGTGGAATTCTTAAGGCGGTTGCCCCATGCCGTCACAATCATCGGCGTCTGCCTGACGTATGCAGCCATAGGACAAGCCGTCGGCTGCTTCGCGACGAAGTATATGACGGCGGTTTCCCCAGATTCCAAGCGCCGCCTCAGGCTGCTGTTCTTCGCCAGCCTTGTCACCATCGTTCCCTTTGTACTTTTGCGCTGGGTCGCCATTCTTGGCAATTTCAACCTGGAAATAGATTTTCCCGGATGGCTGTGGTGGAGTACGTATTTTTTGTTCTTCCTTTTCCCCGTCGCCCTGGCCTACATCATCCTGGTGGAGCGGGCCATGGATGTCCGGCTGGTGCTTCGGCAAGGGCTGCAATATGGTTTGGCCAAGAACGGCATTATGGCAATCCGGATCATGGCCACGGCGACGGTCTTATTGGCTGGTGTAGCCCTGATTTCAAACAGCGCACGAAATCGAGTAGAGAAAATCACGGTCATCGTGGTGGGCGTAGTTGCCGTTTTCACCATCCGGCGAGGGGCGGAGAAGCTGAAATCATGGACTGATCGTCGCTTCTTCCGCGAGGCCTACAACGCAGAGCATGTGCTCAGCGAGCTGAGTGACCACGTCCGAACCATTGTGGAGCCGCAGCCTCTGCTCGCAACTGTGGTTGGCCGCATCTCTGAGACCCTGCATGTGCCGCAGATTGCAGTCATGTTGAACAGCGGCAGTCCTTACCAGCCTGCTTACTCGCTTGGCTATGAAGGTATTTTGGGGCTTGCCTTCTCCTCTGAATCCGCAACGGTGAAAGTGCTGGAGGCAAAGAAGGAGCCGGTGCGGGTGTA
>DATDGH010000291.1:0-4392 GCA_036522215.1 Candidatus Angelobacter sp.
GTTCCATGCGGGACGACTGCGCGTCGTCCCGCGTGGAAACGTTACCTCATGAGCCATGTACTTAAGATTTGTCGTAGCAGACATCGACGAGGACTCCGAGCGAAAGCTCGGAGTGTTCCATGCAGTGCGATATCTGCGGGACCAGGGAGAGCTCTATCCGCACGAAGAAGAATGGCACGATTCGATTCGGCAATGGTTCGATGAAAACCTGGAAAGGCCCACGCGATTCACCGCTTCCAAACGCCCGTTTTATCGCAGGAAGAACAAAGCGCTTTCATGGTTCAGGGACACTGCGCGCGAGCACATTCGATGGATTCGAGGGCTGGTGGCAATTCTGCAGAACCACGGCGTTCCGGTGGAGATGTTGAAAGCGAACCACGTTGGCTACGTCGTCTATGAGGACGAATATCAGGTTGTGGCGGAGCCGTTTGCGGATACGCGCTGTTAGGTTTGTAAGCTCTCGGCACCCCAGCTCCCATCTCCTTCGACCAACCCTGGCATTTACTGGTTGAGGCAATAACGGGCGAGATGAAAAAACAGCGGCGCGGCGAAGGAGACTGAATCTACGCGGTCGAGCATTCCTCCGTGGCCGGCGATCAGATTTCCCCAGTCTTTAATGCCACGATCGCGTTTAATGGCAGACATCACCAGTCCGCCCAGGAAACCCGTAAGCGCTATCACCAGCGCCATGGCCGCTGCCTGCCAGGGGCCAAACGGCGTAATCCGCGACAGCAAGGCGCCAAGGATAGCGGCGCAGGCCAGACCTCCTGCGAATCCTTCTATGGTCTTTGCAGGCGAGATGACAGGAGAGATCTTGTGGCGCCCGAAGAGCTTGCCGAAGACATACTGCATGACGTCACTGGCTTGAGAGATGATGAGCAAGAACACGGCCAGGAGAGGTCCTTCAGCTCTTTGCCCTTGCCCTGCAACGACGGCGGCGCTTCCATCGGTTCCGGGAAGGGTGAGTGTGAGCAGCGCCGGAATGTAGGAGACGCAATATACCGAGATCATCAATCCCCATTGAATTACTGCTACGCGGGCAAGAAAGTGGGTGGAATCGGAACGCAGTACTGCCAAAATTGGCAGCGCCAGAAACGCACATAGGGGAACGAAAATCAAGAACAGGGCGTACGATCCCCGCGAAACCAGATAGAACTGGACAGGCAAGACAAAGAAAAAAGCCGTGAGCATGGCCACACGGTCGGCGCGCCGGGGGCGAGCGACCGTCATAAATTCCCGCAGAGACGCAAAAGAGACCAGCGCGAAAAGAAGAATTACAAAGTTGTTTCCGGCAAGAAATGCTGCGGTCAACAAGGCCGCCATTACCCACCAGGCTTTGATGCGGGCGGTCAGGTTGGCCACGGTGCTGCTGTGGCGATGGCGAAGGCCGAGGTGTATGCCGCCTGCGATTACGCTGGAGAGGACCAATACGCCGCCCACGCCGGCCAAAAGGAAATTCCTGTCCTGGTCTATGGTCATGCTCACGCAGCCTCCAGTTCCAGCAGGCTCTGGCGCAGGCGATGGAGAAATCCGGCTTTATCCTCATTGGGCCTGATCCGTTGCGGGGGCCCGAAGGCGACGGAGCACAGCAGAGGGAGGGGCAGATAGCTTCCCTTGGGCAAAACCTGGGAGCAGTTTGTGAGCCACACCGGAACCAGGTCAATTTCCGGCCTGGCCTGGGCCATGTGAAAGAGGCCAGCTTTAAAGGGACCCAGTACCTGGTCACGTCCACGCGTGCCTTCAGGAAAGACAATGAGAGATTGCCGGTGGTCCAGGGCATCGAATAGCGGCGCCAGACAGCGCTCCTGTTCCGTCTTATAGCGACGGATCAGGATTCCGCTAAAGACACGACGAATCACATAACGGCGCAAGCTGAGCCGGTCCCAGTAATCACTGGCGGCTACGGGCCGCGTTCGCGCGCGAAGAGGACGCGGAAGCGCAGACCACAAAAGAACAAAGTCAAGATGGCTGGTGTGATTGGAGTAGTAAATTCGAGGGCGATCATCCGGTTCACATCCGAGCCATCGGGTCTGGGGAGCGGTGAGCACTTTGGCTCCGCCGGTAATCAGTCCGCGGATGAGTGGTTCCAGCATGAACACACCTAATAAGTCGCACTCAAACTGATGCCGGCGAAGAGGAGAGGCCCTCCTGCGCCGGCTGAAGACTCCGGGATGTCCCGAGGCAGCTTTGCTGGAGAGCATGTTCCTCCGGCGCGCTTTGCGAAGCGGGCGGTTTGCGTGCAATGGAGACGGTGAACATCCCCCATTCGTCAATGTATTGGTCAATCTTGATAAAGCCGGCATCGCGCACCAGTTCATCCAGTTCCGCCTGAGTACGGCGCCGCATGATCCACGGCTGGTGCTGGCGATGGCTGGGAAGAGTTCGGGCAATGAATTCCAGTTGCGGATGCCAGGGCTGTCCGGTGTACACGAGGTAGCCGCCTTGTTCCATGGCATCCGCCAGTCCCGCAAGCGAGTCTTGCAGCGGCTTGTTCTCGGGGAAGAGCTCGTAAAGACCAGACACGATGCTTAATGTGGGCGGAGGCCATATGGCGGCAATGGAGTCACGATTAAAGGCATCGCCTTTTTCAAAGCGCGCAGTCTGCTCCATTCCTTTCTCCCGGATCAGCGCCTTACCCATGCGGACATTGGTTTCACTATAGTCGCGCAACAAGATACGGTCCTGGCTGTTGGCCAGGTCGCCAAGGGCATTGAGCACGTAGCGACCGTGGCCGGCGGCAATATCCAGAATGCGCACTGGCCTGCCTTCCTGGCGCAGCCTGGCGGTGCATTGACGCAGAGCGCGCTCCACATTGTGCTTGCGTGTGCGAATGCCACGCCAGCCAATCGCATTGAGGTAGAAGCGGTCAATGCGCTTGCCTATACCGGTAATGCCGGATGAGCGGTTGGTATAGATGTAGTCAAGCGAGCTTCCGGAATCGAATCCAGTTTCCAGTCCAAGCCGGATTCCGGCGGAGAGGCGGCCGGCGGTGCGCAGCGCGATTCTGCTCACGGCAAATTGCAGATTTCTGAACGAGAGGCGGGGAAGAGGACGGCGCAAGCTCTGGTATTCGTCCCAGGTATGGCCGCGCTTGTCCGCATCGCGCAGAGAGGCAGGTTCGGCTGGGCGCGTGAACATGCGAACGATAAAGTCGCGCGCCCTGGCCAGCGGAAGATAGCGATCCTTTTCGCCCAGAGTATCGTGGTAAAAGCCGGCGAACGAGTGCTTCTCCTTGATTGCTGCCCCCAGGCGCTCAAAGAACTCATGCTGCGGCTTCTGGCGCACCACCCAGTCAGATCCGGAGATCAACAATTGGGTAGGCAGGTGAATGGCTTGCGCATCGGCTACGACCCGATCACTTGCGCTGTACAAGCCGAGCAGCACCCGCACAGAGATAGGTCTCTTGATCAGCGGATCGGAGTTGTAGGAGGCAATGCGTTCGGGATCATGCGTGAGAGCGGCAGCCCTGACATAGGAATTCACGCGAAAATCGCCAAACAGCCGATGGGCGAGCGACAAAAATGCGCGGGCAAAAGGGAGGTAGAGCTTCACCTTAAACGCGGGAGTTGCCAGGACCATACAGCGGATGCGGGGCGCGTAGTCATGGGCCCAGGCCGCGGCCAGCACGGCGCCTACACTCTGCGCCACCACGGCCATATTTTCGATGGCGATGCCGTGGGTAGACGAGATGTGGCGGGCGAAGCAATCCAGGTCTTTCACAAACTTCGCCAGATTGGCCGGCCGTTCGTTTTGCTGATTCGAGCGTCCGTGTCCGCGGGCATCCCAGGCAAACATGGCGATGCCCGGGAGATCGAGTTCGTCCACCACGTGCTGCAGCCTACCGGAATGTTCGTGACCCCGATGCAGAAGCACTATGGCCTGTGTGGCGTCACCTTGCAACGCGGGCCAGTAGCGGTAAAACAATCGTGTTCCATCATGGGTTTCGAAGCAACACTCTTTTGCTGTTCTCATGTTTTTCTCCACAACTCTATGCGTCTGTAACTTTCGCGCCGATTCATCCAACCCACCTCTGACTCGGTTGATCACGGTGAGCACCAGCAGGCCTGCCATCAATGCAGGGAAGAGCGCAGATTCCCAGGAGGTGAGCTCTCCTCCTCCACCTAGCCATAGCGCGAGTACAGCGAAAACAAACGCGCGATCACTTTTACCCATTGGGCCTTCGTAGCGCCGGGAGGCCCCAGGTGTGGGGACGATGGCGCCGGCCAGTTCAGTGATGGCGGCAAGCACGATGATGGCCCCCATCCACAGCGGGTTGAACTCGGGCAGGTAAACAAAGGGCAGGTAGAGAAAGCAGTCGGAGACCACGTCGCCCAGTTCGTTCAGGTAGGCTCCGGTAGCCGACTTCTGGCCAAAGTCTCGGGCCAGCATGCC
>DATDGH010000292.1:0-11980 GCA_036522215.1 Candidatus Angelobacter sp.
GAATACGCAAGTCGCACAGATTAATCGAGTCAAAAAAGTAGAAGAAAACTATGGCGATCTTGATGAACATTTTGCAAACGGCACTTATCAAGACGTAGTAAACTCCCTCAAATATTCAACAAATGACGAGAGAGCAAACAAACCGAATCCCTCAAAAATTAAGTTTGAGGGAAACATTAGGAACAACCTTCAGTCATACAAAAATGCTGTAGTGCGTTATCGAAAATTTCTTAACGACAGTGAATTTCAGGACACTCCTTCAGTAAACAAGGACTCCAGCGAAAACATGGACATACCCTCCCCTGAAGAGTCGATTCAACAACGCTTTTCTCTCGAGCGTGATATGCAGGCCGCATTGCGGCGGAACATAGCCACTCTTGATCCATCTCTCAAGATCATTGATGATGGAGCCGAACGTGCCGTCAATTCCGGGTTCATTGATATTACCTGCGATGATGGCAGCGCCATCGTCGTCGTTGAATGCAAGGCTGGCAAAGCTGACAGTCGGGTTATAGGCCAAGTGCTGGGCTATATGGGGGATTTGCACGAAGAGGAAGGTGGAAGGCCAGTGCGGGGCATATTGGTGGCCCATGATTTTGACAAGCGCACGAAAGCCGCTGCCCGCGTTGTCCCGACATTGTCGTTAAAGAGGTACTCGATAGAATTCAGGTTTACGAACGAGGACTAAAGACTCTCGGCAAGACGCTTCTCTTCTGGACGGTGCTGCACTCTTTCCGCTAAAATCAACTAAATTTCTGCTCGTCCTCACGGAGAAAACAACCCAGATGCCATTAATCCAGTTCACGCGGAACAACCACGACCATTCCACCGATAAGGGCTTTCAGTTCGAATTCTTCTGCGACCGCTGCGGCAACGGCTTCATGAGTGAGTTCAAAGCCTCCGCTACCGGCATGGCGGCCAGCGCGCTGCATGCTGCCGGCAACATATTCGGAGGTTTCCTGGGCCGGGCAAGCGGCGGCAGCTACGAAATTGAGCGCGCAGTGCTGGGGCCGGCGCACGATAAGGCTTTTCGCGATGCCATTGAGGAATCCAAGCCAAACTTCCGCCAGTGTCCGAAATGCACGCACTGGGTGTGCCTGACTTCCTGCTGGAACGCTAAGCGCGTGCTTTGCTACGACTGCGCCCCCGATGTCGAGACCGAACTGGCTTCCGCGCAGGTACAGACCACTGTTGACCAGATGAAGGAAAAACTTAAGCAACAGGACCTGACCAAAGATCTGGATCTGACCAGCGAGGCTGCAGCCTTGTGTCCAGCATGCGGAGCGCGGACGCAAGGGGCAAAATTCTGTCCCGAATGCGGCCAGCCGTTGCGCGCCAAGACAGAATGCGGCAAGTGCGGAACCAAGATTGACGCCGGAACCAAGTTCTGTCCTGAGTGCGGCAATAAGATCTGACCGCATGGCCGACTTCAACGCGAAATTCCAGTACCTGGAAGCAGGTGGCGCTGTCTCTCAGGAAGGCGCCTGCCACGCCCAATTCGACGCCCAGACGTTTGCCCTGACGCCGGAATCGGCGCCGTCCATGGCGTTTGATCTCGGTGATCTCGATGCCGTCACGGCCGCCGATTGGGAGATCCGCCTCCCGCTCTACACCGGAAATACCATTCTTCTCCGCCAGATGGGCAAAGCCTATGAAACGCTGGCCCATGACCTGCTCGATGCGTACCGGGACCGCGCCCTTCAATGCCTTCTGCTGGAAGATCTTCAAGAGATCGCACGCTACAACGGTGCGTTTGAATTGACCTTGGCCGGCAGCCCTCCACGCTCGGGTCCCGCAGAGATTCGTCTGTTCAAGAGCAACCTCGCCGTGCTGCCAACAACTTCACAGAGCTTTCAATGGCGCCTTGCGGATGTAGATTCTGTCCGCTTCGATTCCAACTCCTGGGAGACCGTGCTGCAGGCCGGTCCGGACCAGCTCAAGTTCACCAAATTGGCCAAGCGAACGGAAGAGTTTGCCTCCCAGGTGCGCGAAGCCATCAGCGCTCTGGCAACGCAAAGCGCCCAGGCGCTGCATGGCATCTTTCCCTTTCTCACTCCCGACCAACTGCAAAAAACTGCAGGTCTGTTGCGCGAAGGCCAGTCAGCATCAGTGGCCAAGCTGGCCGCGATCAACCCCAAAATTCCATCGGCGCTGACAGCCAACGCAGTAGATAAGGACTTGAAGCCTTACTATGACGATCTGGTGGCCCGCAACGGCAATGGCATGCTCTATGCCGGATTCAAACTGATTCGCCAGGAAGCTGAAGACGGTGGTACCTCGCAAGGTTCGGACGACGACGCAAACACTGAGAGCGCGAGCTCTTCACTTACCAACTCACCAACTTACCAAGTTACCAACTCGTCTGCGGCCCCAGATGCAGACACAGGCTCTCCTGAGGTCCTTTACTGGTTCTTCTTCCCCATTCCGGGAAACGTCGTCGCCTGGGAAGCCAGCTCTAAGTCAGGACGCGCGACCTACTTCTTTCGCCTGGTTGATCCTGCCCAGGCAGCACAACTGCGCGATCCATCGCAAGCGCCCGGCTTGATTGATGCAGCCGTGCGCCGCCTGAACCGCGTGCTGGGCATGCTGAACTTCCGTCGACGCCCGATTTATCTCTCTGACGATCAGCTTGATATGGACGCCAAATTCCATCGCTACGCCATAGCCGCTCGCCGTCTGCCAGACCTGCGCCAGGTCCGCGCCAGCTTTTTAGGCAGAGCCATTCATAGTTCGCATGAGGCTTGGCAGGAACAGGTGAAGGGAATTATTCCGCTAAGTGGCCGCGCGCTTTCTTGACGCCATCTGGCCAACCGATCACATACCTTCGAGAAGTAACGGTCTTCGATCTCACCGAAAATCTTCATGGCAGCTTCAGCACGAGCGATTGCGGTTTTAGAATCTGCCAACTTGTAACTCCATCAATTTGGTCAATCCGTCCCACCACCGACATCAACGACTCATCGAGCTACATTAATTGCCCGGAAGCTTCATCTTTACGCCACTTTGCTAACCGATCCCTCACTTCAGCGGCAGCACGGGCCTCGATACCTTCGTAGATGACCAGAGCTTCTTCTCCACAAACGATTGCGGATTTTCGATCGCCTGCTGTCTCCAATGCAAGTGCACAGTTCCAAAGCGCTTCCGCTTCGCCAAGTCGGTGACCGATTTCGCGAGCAATGCGCAATCGTTGCCCTTGAAATTCGATAGCGCACTGGTATTCACCTAGACCGAAATAACTCATTCCAATTCTGCCTAGCGCTATAGCTTCCCCGCGCCGATCCCCGATGTCCCGTGCGATCTCGAGACGTTGCTTCTGCAATTCAATCGCGCCGTAGTAATGCCCCAACTCATAGTGCGCATTACCAAGATTACCCAATGCTTGACCCTCACCTCGGCGATCACCGATCTCCCGCGCAATCTTCAGTCGTTCTTCCTGTAACTGAATAGCGTGATGATAGTCGCCCAAAGCATGAAAGATTCCTCCTAAATTGCCCAAGGCACCGCTTTCATCGAGGCGATCCCCAATCTCCCGGTCAATTTGCAATCGTTGTTCTTGAAACTGGATCGCAAGAGGAAGTTCGTCGAGGGCTCGATACGCCAAACCCAAATTACCTAAGGCCTTCGCTTCAGCCCGTCGATCTCCCATTTCGCGCGCAATCTGCAAATGTTGTTCATGATGTTCAATAGCTCTGCGATGTTCGCTCAATGCTCCGTAAGCCACACCTATATTGCCCAGGGATTCACCGACCGCGCCATGATCTCCTAGTTCCCGCGCAATATGGAGGTGCTTTAGATGATGTTCAAGTGCGGACGGATATTGGCCCAAATCATGATAAGCCAGGCCAAGATCCTTCAGAGCAAAGCCTTCGGCAAAGCGATCTTGCAGTTTTCGGGCGGCACCTAGAGCTGCTGACACCCAAGAAAGACGCTCACGAGGGTTCTGCCGCAAAGAAAGACAATGCGTCGCTTTCTGACTATAGGCAATGCAAAAGGCGGCGGCCACAACGTCTTCGTGAGCGTTGGAGGAAGCCCAACCTTGCGCAGCATGAATATTGGCCCACTCAGTCTCAAATTTCATTAGGCCAGCCAAAACCGATTTGCCACCCTCAAGATAAAGAGTATTTGACGAATGCGCGATCCTCAAGTAATGTTCGGCGTGCGCTTTATGGGCTGTCTCGCGTTCGTTGCTATCCAAGCGATGATCAGCGAGAACTCGCACGAGATCATGAAGGCGGTAGCGTCTGCTCCCCTCATGGAACTCAACCAAACTGTAGGATATAAGTTCTCCCAAATTGTCCTCTGCCACTTCTTCGTCAACCCCCCACACAGAAGCTGCGGCTGCCAAATCGAAAGTTCCTGTAAAAACCGCCAGTTGACAAAACCGTTTCTGTAACCCTTCCGGCAGCAGTTCGTAACTGAGGTGAAGACATGCATGGACTTCCGTCAGTTCCTTCAAGCATTTGCAGGTATCAGCCAATCTGCGTACGTAGTCAGCCGGATTTATGTGAACCTTTGTCCGCAAGGCAGTGGCTACAGCCCGTAGAGCAAGAGGAAGATGACCACACAGTCGCGCTAACTCCGGAGCGTGTTTTTCAAGATGTGGGGCAATGCGAAGCAAAAGAGAGCATGCATCTGCGTGCGGCAATGCGTCCAGCTTTCTCGCCACCGCTCCAGGAAGGATTAAACTCTTCCGAGAGGTCACCAGCAGAAAACAACTGTTCGGCGGCAGCAGAGGCTCAACGTGTCGAGCATCACGTGCGTTGTCCACCAACAAAATCGCTCGCCGTTTGTGGAGGACCGATCGGTAGAGAGCGACCAGTTCTGCATCATGCTCTGGCACCTTAGTTCTTAGATCACAACAGCGGACTACATGGGCCATAAGATCTTTTGTTGCCATCGGTTTCTTGGTTGCCCCCCGAGAATCCACATAAAAGTAGCCGTCCGGATATTCGGGTATGAGCTGATCCGCCAATTTAAGTGCCAATGTAGTCTTTCCTACACCCCCCATGCCGTGCATGGCTGCAACATTTGTTTTTTCTCTCTTGATATCCCTCAATAGCTCTGCCAGTTCGGATTCGCGCCCGGTATAGTCGCCCGGCAGCGGCGGTATATTGTGAAGAGCCTCGGTTGTTTCTTTCCCAGATGCAAAACTGCCGAAATTCTCAATGTTGTTAACGATCCGATCGCGACCAATAATGTCACGGGATCGGGCACGCGAATGGCCAAAGTTTATGCCACCGCTTTGTGATCGAAATGGAGGGCCTTTACTCATGCGAAAGAGGTTCAACCACCCTGAATCTCATTCAACACCCACTTCGTAACTGGACCTGCTATACCGCTAAGGATAGGCGTCGCAAAGGTGCTTACAGCAACGCTTACCGCGCCCGGCACGAGACCGACGATGCCTTTCACCAATTTGGCCATAACTCCATCGTCAGCTTTGTTGCCTTTAGCTGCTTCAGTTTTCAGAGCATCGACTTTCTGTCTTGCTTGTTCGTCTTGGCCAACGACTTCCATCAAGGGCTTAAAGATGTGGTCTAGTTGAGCTTGGGACATCTGAGTACCAACGATCTTGTCTCGGCCAACGATGTCCCCGCTCACAGTGAAGTTTCCATCACTGATATTGACTCCACCACTTTGCCACACAGCTGCCTTCTTTTCATCCGCCATCGCACTTTTTCCTTTTTGGGATTCACGAATCATACCGCGAAACAGTACACCGGCCAAATAGCCAATAAATGCCGTTCTTGAGAAATAGTGCATTTTGTCTGAGCATCGTTTCATTAGAAGCCAAGATTTTTTGGGCTTACTTGGCTAAATGATTGCAGGAGAGCAGTTTATTGTCGGAGAGGTAGGAAGCGAGTGGGGGCGGCATGGCGAATACTCGATCCGGCCGGTTGCACCTGTGGGAGCTCACAATGCCTGACCGGGTCGATTTTCGATCATCGCATTAGAGAACGCTAACCAAACGAGCGCCTAAAATCCCTTTTGGAGAAAATTCAGCTAACTGGAGGGAGTGAATGGGAACAGCGGAATGTAGCCTCGCTCGTTCGCGCCCTCAGGGCAACGTAGTGTCCTTGAGCTTGCCCATATACGTGAGTCACAACAAGTCCGCGCCCAATGGACAGTTCTTCAGGGCGTCCTGCTCCATCTTTTTGAACTGCTCCGGCCGAATCTGGTCAGGCTGGACGGAAAGCTCTTTCGGTCGGCGTACGCAAGCCGACTCTCAGGATGACGTTTCGATCGGATGATTTTTGTTCGGGAAACTACAGCTTTTCGTAGAACTCGCAACCGGAGCAGGAAATGTAAATGCCGCCGGGCACATTGCGCTCGCGGTCCTTCACCCGCTTCACGATCCGCGTCGGCTTGCCGCACTTGGGGCAATCCGTGCTCTTGGTGGTATCCATCATTTTCTTGCGATCCGCCGTCTTGGCGATCTTGGCCATGTTTCGCTGCTCTCCTATATAGGTAGTATTTAAATTTTACACTGAGCTTGTATATTGCGCACCCGGGCGGGCCCGCAGTCAGCACTCAGCATTCAGCCAATGCAACATTGTCGAGGGAGAATCGGGTCATCGGTGCATCGGGTCGGCAGAAAAACCCGAAACGACCTTCCTTGTGCTCAATTTTGGCAATTCCGGCGATCATGGCAATTCTGGCAATCTTGCGCGCTGGACATCTGACCCCAAAATCAGATATGAATCAGTGCTGTTCCAAAACAGGGGCCTCATGAAAAAACTCGCCATCATTCTTTTTGCAACCGCGTCTCTCGCGGCTTTTGCCGCTGACACCACCATCAAAGGTTACCTCGTAGACATTTCTTGTGCTATGGAGGAAGGCCAGAGACCCGACTTTGGCATCAAGCACAGCAAGAAGTGTCTGCAAATGCCGGACTGCGCCGCCAGCGGCTATGGCGTGCTTACCGACGATAAAAAAGTCATCTTCTTCGACAAAGCCGGCAGTGAAAAAGCCACTAAGTTCATCGACTCCATCACCAAGTCCAACGACATCAAGGTTGTGGTCACCGGAACCCTCGACGGCGACCACATGGTGGTAAATAAAATCGAGTTGCAATGAGGCAGCGGATCGCCTCGTTTCTGGCTTTTCATCCCTGAGGGCAATCTTGCATTTAGCCAAAACGCCATCCTGGGGCAAAGCAGAGGGTTCGGGTCGAGTGATGTTCAAATACCCAATTACCAAATTACTCAATTACCCAATCCCCAGGTGTATCCCGATGCACCGATTCAACGCCTCATTGACCAACCGATCTGTTAACCTTTAGAGTTTCTCAAAAGAGACAGAAACAAAGAGAAAACTAATGCCCCCCTTCAAGTTCAAGGGAGTGGACTTCATGGAAGTTGACTCCCTGTTAAGTGATGACGAACGCCTGGTGCGCGATAACACGCGCAAATTCATAGAAGAGAATCTCGTCCCTATCATTGAGCAGTGCAATCGTGATGGCCGCTTTCCCCGCGAGCTGGTCAAGCCCATGGCGGACCTTGGCTTCTTTGGCGCCAGTCTGAAGGGATACGGCTGTGCCGGAATGTCCAACGTGGAGTATGGGCTGGTCATGCAGGAACTCGAACGCGGTGATAGTGGTGTGCGTTCGTTTGTCAGCGTGCAGTCTGCCCTGGTCATGTACCCCATCTACACCTTTGGCAGCGACCCACAAAAAGAGAAATGGATCCCGGCGCTGGCCAAAGGTGAAAAGCTCGGGTGCTTCGGCCTGACGGAGCCGGACTTCGGCTCCAATCCCAGCGGCATGCGCACGCGCGCCAAAAGAGTCGGCAATGAGTACGTGCTGAATGGCGAGAAGATGTGGATTACCTCCGGCTCCATTGCGGACGTTGCGCTGGTCTGGGCCAAATCCGAAGAGCACGACAACCGCATCCGCGGCTTCTTGGTGGAAACCAACCGGCCCGGCTTTAAGGCCCAGGATGTTCACGGCAAATGGTCGCTAAGGGCATCGGTCACCTCCGGCCTCTCACTTCAGGATGTCCGCATCCCGGCGGAAAACCTGCTGCCCGGTTCGGACGGCCTGCGCTCCCCCCTGATGTGTCTTAACCAGGCGCGTTATGGCATTGGCTGGGGGGCCATTGGCGCCGCCATGTCCTGCTACGATACCGCGCTTCAATATTCCAAGATTCGCAAGCAGTTCCGTGACCAGCCCATTGCATCTCATCAACTTGTCCAGGAGAAGCTCGCCTGGATGATTACGGAAATCACCAAGGCCCAGCTTCTCGCGCTCCAGGTAGGCAGGCTCAAGGACGCGGGCAAGGCCGGCCACCAGCACATTTCCATGTCCAAGCGGAACAACGTGTGGATGGCCCTGGAATGCGCCCGCATGGCCCGCGATATTCTGGGCGGCAACGGGATCGCCGACGATTATCCAGTCATTCGCCACATGATGAACCTGGAAACGGTGAAGACGTACGAGGGTACCCATGATATTCACGCTTTGATCATCGGAGAAAGCGTGACCGGAATCAGCGCGTTTTGAAAAAACAGTAGTTAGTAGTGAGTAATTAGTAATTAGCAAATGTTTGTGCTCTCTTCAAGATCCGCGACGCTGTCTGAAGCTGAAAAAGGTCTTGCTAACTACTAAATACTAACTACTAATTACTGATCCTGGAGGCACCATGGCGACTCAAACTCTCGATCGGACACCCAACAAAAAGAATGGCCTTGCCGCGGCGCTGGAATTCGAGCTGGCGCTGGAATTCGTGCGTGTGGTCGAGGAAGCCGCCATCGCCTCAGCCCAAACCATGGGCTTGGGTGATCGTCATAAGGCCGACCAGATGGCCACAGAGGCAATGCGTAAGGTTATGGACAGCGTGCCCATGCGCGGCACCATCGTGATCGGAGAAGGCGAGCGCGATGAGGCTCCCATGCTCTATATCGGCGAACCTGTAGGCGCGGGCTGGCGCGATAGCGCCGTCTTCCCCGAAGTTGATATTGCCGTTGACCCTCTGGAGGGCACAAACCTCTGCGCCACCGGCTCGCCCGGAGCCATCACCGTCCTGGCCGCGTCGGAAAAAGGCGGATTGCTCAACGCTCCCGATTGCTACATGGAGAAACTGGTTGTCGGCCCGTCGTGCAAAGGAGCGGTAGACCTGGATGCACCCGTCGCGGACAACCTCAGGGGTATCGCCAAGCGCCTTGACCGCCATGTGAAGGATCTGGTGGTTGTAGTGCTGGACCGCCCCCGCCATCAAAAACTGATTGACGACATTCGCAAGGCTGGCGCCCGCATTCGGTTGATCAGCGATGGCGACCTCTCTGCTGGAATCGCCGCCGCCGTCATCGGTACCGGCGTCCACGCTGTCATGGGAACGGGTGGCGCGCCGGAAGGTGTGATCACTGCGGCAGCCATGCGTTGTCTGAACGGTGAAATCCTTGCCCGCCTTGTCATTGATAAACCAGAGTTAGAGGCGCGGCTGGAAAAGATGAACATCAAGGACAAGAGAAGAATCTACACCGCCAGGGACTTGGCCCCGGGCAACAACCTGATCTTTGCCGCTACCGGCGTGACCGACGGCGCGTTGATGAAAGGCATTCGCTTCTTTGGCGACGGCACCCGCAGTTCATCCATTGTCATGACTCGCCACAGCGGAAAGGTAAGATTTGTGGAAAGCATCCATCTGGCCAAGCGGCCGGACGTAAAAGTGCGCTTTGCTTAAAAGCCAGGACAGAAAATTCGCGCAACTGCTCGCATAACGCTCTACGCTGGCTTCTTCCGATCAGCCTCCGTATTCTTCCACACAGCAGTACAAATACCCTTGGCCGCCTCCTTGCCGGAATCAACATTACCGACCGGAAGGATCTGATTCCTGCTCATATCGCGCAGCACCCAGTTCCAAACCGTCTTCTGGCCTGGAGTATCGTGCGAATCAATGATGACCTGCAGTTCAAAATCAGGTTTGTTGTCTCCGGCGCCCAGCATCACAATGCCATCGCACTCTTTGGCCTGATTGAAACCATCCATAAACTCACGCATCAGGATAGCTTCATGGGCCGCCCGTTTGGCTTTTATGCTGGTGCTGTCAGCGCCGGTTTCCTCAACGTACTTCTGTTCATCGAATACGTCTGTATCCACGAATTCAGTCGCACCTTTACTCTGGCGAAATCCCAGTCTGGGATGCTTCCCCTTTTGCGCATCCGGCGCTTGCGCAAGCGATAGGAGAGTCAAAAATAGAATTGCCAACGATGTTTTCATAAAGTCACCCAGGTAGGCGGCTATTCTACTCACGAAAGGCAAGTGGATGCGATCAAAAACCCTTGTCCAGAGCCAATCAGTGCGTTTTTTTCGCGAACTTCAACCGTGAAACTTAGCTTTATGCGACAAGAAAGCGGCTGTCCGAAAGAATCGGCGGTTGCTTTTTCAATTACACAATTACCAAATTACCAAATTACCAAATTCTCGACAAAAGCCAGAACGTTTGTCCCACACGAATCCAACGCTGTCGAAATGGAGTGCACGGAGATCTCAGTTCCAAGGTCTGTTCCTCGGCGTCTTTGGCATCGGAGGCCAACTGCTGGCTGCCCCTTCATATAAATACTTGCAGTTCTCCATGCGCTTGGTCCCATCGTGCACCGCAAAAGTGATGGGATGGTTTGGTGCCCCGGACCACATGCTCACGCCGGCATAGGCGCCGTCTTTGCGCAGAATGTAATAGACCATGCTGACGTACTTCACCTTAGTCATATCATTGTTGTAATTGCGGGCAATCCTCTTGAGCGTGTCCATTCCCGCTTCTTCCGGTGCCATGCCTCTGCGCATGTTTTCCACGATGGTGTGCGCCCCGGCAACTTTGATGTTCTCCTCTCCGTTACCTGTGGCCCCCGCCGAGCCTACGTCCTGGTCGCAATAGCACCCGGCGCCGATGATCGGTGAGTCACCACAGCGTCCAGCAATCTTCCACGCCAGGCCGCTGGTGGTGGTCACGCCAGACATCTCACCTTTTTCGTTCAGCACGGAACAATTGATGGTGCCCGTGGGCGGATGCAGGACCTTCCCGATCGCATCCATGCGGGCTTCAGCCGGAATTCCTATCTCCGCAGCCAGCGCATAGAGCCGCTGAATCGGTTCCGGCTGGTCCTGAATCGAACGCTCTTCCAATGGAGCAGGCGCTTTCCAGTCTGGATCGGCCATGCCGGGTCCCCACCAGTCGCGCTCTGAGTTGTATTCCTTCCACAGTTGCCAGATTTTGCGCGAGTGCTCCGTCAGCAGATTCTCTTTGGGAAACCCCATGAGCAGTCCAAAGCGGGTTGCGCCTTCACCTACCAGCATCACGTGTCCGGTGTGCTCCATGACTGTCTTGGACAGCGAGGCAACGTTCTTGATGTCATGTACCGCGCCCACGGATCCCGCCCGCCGGGTTGGACCATGCATGCAGCACGCATCCAGCTCAACCACACAATCCTCGTTTGGCAGCCCCCCGAGACCCACGCTGTCATCATTGGGATCGTTTTCCGGTCCGGAGACAACGGTAAGGGCCGCATCCAGCGTATCCGCTCCCTGCCGCACGCGGTCATATCCGGCGTCAATGTAGCTGAACCCGTTCCTGGCGCAAATAATCACGTTCTTGCCGCCGCCCTTGACTGAAGCCTGCCCTGGCTTGGTTTGCGCCGCTGCCGGCTCATTGCTCTTCGAAGCCTGCCCTGCTGCCAGCGATGCTGAAGCCACGGCCAGCCCGGATAAGAAATCTCTACGTTTCATGAAGCCCTCATTTCAATGATCGCGCGGCGCGATCACAGCCGCGCTGCAAAAACTGTCATCTTGAGTGAGGCAAACTTGTCCAACGAAAGAACGCGACAGCAGCTTGATGCCTCGCAAGACGAAACTTGGAAGGATATCATTGACGACCATCTACTAGCTACTCACAGCCGCGCCACACCGGGCGCCTTCTCCCGCATATACTATTCATTCAATTTTCAAACCTCAGCGAACGGAGTCTACTCATCGTGAATTTAACTAACC
>DATDGH010000293.1:0-3131 GCA_036522215.1 Candidatus Angelobacter sp.
GACAACGACCGTTGTCGTCATACACGGGACAGCATCCTCTAGATTATGGGCTGTTTTGGTAGCCCCAACCGTCAATCGAGCCGTCGATTCGATTCCTGGATCCAGCTTTTGGAACCATCTGATTTGTTTCGGCAATGGGCCGGTTTCGAAATGGGAAACCCGACAGGTCACGTCCTCTTTTTCAAAAACAACACTTGACATGGTCTTCAAGTAGGCAGAATATTCTTATCCGATGCATTACCAAATCGTTTTGGTAGGGCATATAACAGAGTGCCTCCTGGGCCCTCCGAGGATCGATTTTGAATCAGGCCAATCTGGCCTGTGACACGTCTCCTTCGTGGTGGATCTTCATCCGAACCTTCAGACGCGTTTCCAGAGACGCAGCTTAACCGTGCCTACGAATGAATGGGGAGTTCCAACTCCATCCTGTGACGCTGGTGACCGGACGGCTGACAGCAGCAGGCCGTTTTGCCGGGTGTGAGCGCTCTCCGCCCTGGCGGCGGACTGCGGCCTCAGCCCACCAGCACGAACAGGAAAAAAACGCCACAACGGCAAACGAACAGATTGGAGACAAAGCAAATGCAAAGGCAATGGTTCCACAAATTCTCACTGACAATCACACTGGTATTCCTGGCAGGATTGAGAGCGATTGCTCAACAACACGTCAGCAATCCGTTCGTGGGCGCGACGCAATACATCAATCCTGACTATACAAAAGAGGTCCAGGCGGTGATGGCGACGACCTCTGACCCTGTGCTCAAGGCACAGATGAACACAGTAACCACCTACCCGACAGCAATCTGGATGGACCGTATTGCGGCGATTGCCGGTAATTCTGCCAATGGTGGACGCCTGGGTTTGCAGGAACAATTGAATAATGCCCTGACGCAACAGCAGTCGGGCAAGCCGATCGTGGTTACGCTTGTGATCTATGACCTGCCTGACCGCGATTGTGCCGCGCGCGCATCCAATGGCGAACTGAGCATTGCCGCCAATCCGCCGACACAACCCCTGGACGGCTTGACGACCTACGAACAGCAGTACATCGACGTAATTGCCGGGATATTGAACAATCCGAAGTATGCCGGCATTCGTTTCGTCTTAGTGATCGAACCGGACTCGCTCCCGAACCTGGTCACCAATACAGGCAAGAGTTTCACCATCGCAAACTGCGTAACAGCGCAGTCGTCCGGAGTGTACGTGCAAGGGATCCAGCACGCGATCAATGCCTTTCACCCCATTGCCAACGCTTACCTGTACCTTGATATCGGGCACTCAGCATGGCTGGGCTGGCCAGACAATGCAAGCCAAGCCGTAACTTTCTTCACGAATGTGGTCAATGGCGCGACGGCAAAATTGAATGCGATTGATGGCTTCATTGACGATACGGCGAATTACACCCCGTTAAAGGAACCGTTCATTGACGCAAACCAGACTTTCAACGGAAACAAGGTCATCTCGGCAAACTTCTACTCATTTAATGCCACGGTTGACGAAGCCGGCTACGCCACCGAACTTCAGGGGCTGTTTCGCGCGGCGGGATGGCCGGCGACCAGCACCAATTTCATAACCGACACCTCGCGCAACGGCTGGGGCGGCCCGAACCGGCCCGCTGCGGCGAGCAGCAGTACCGACGTCAATACTTATGTAGACGCCAGCAGAATCGATCGCCGCAATCATCGTGGTCAGTGGTGCAATCAGAGTGGAGCGGGGCTGGGCATTCCTCCGCTGGCTGCTCCTCCCGATTTTCCCCAGTTCCAGGCCTACGTCTGGATCAAGCCGCCGGGGGAGTCGGATGGTACCTATCCCGGCAGCGCCAATCAAGACGGCGCCGCTCATGCCGACCCGAACTGCGATCCTGCCCAGACCAATCCGCTGGCCGGAAATACCTTGACCGGCTCGATAGCGAACTCGCCGCCCGCAGGCCAATTCTTTGCGGCTGAGTTCATTCAGAACATCCAGAACGCCTTCCCGGCGGTTCCCTCGGACACCAATCCGACTTTCAGCATGTTCGGCAACGGGACGAGCGTGGAACAGGGGGCCACCGCCACCACTTCCATTACAGTTCTGCCGGTGAATAGTTTTGCCGGCACCGTAGCACTCAGCATCAGCGGACTGCCGGCGGGCGTGACTGCAACCTTCAGCCCGGCATCAATCACCAATGGCGAGGGCGTGAGCACGCTTACATTCACGGCAGCCGCCAATGCCACGGTTCCTGCCGGGCCCGTGGGCGTCACGGTAACCGGCACCAGCGGTACGATTACCAAGACCGCGACACTTCAGCTCACTATCATTGGCCGGCCTGACTTCTCGATTACCGCGGCCCCTCCTGCTGCGGTTACTCTCACGCCAGGGTCCAATCCGACGGCCACGGTAAATGTCGCCTCGCTGTTTGGATTTACGGGCAGCGTATCGATTTCCGCCACCGGCTTGCCCGCCGGAGTAAGCGCCAACTTCAGTCCATCGTCGGTGAACGGCAGCGGCAGTATCGTGGTGAATTTCAACGGACAAACGAGCACTCCGTCCGGAACCACGAACATCTCTATCGTGGGAACCAGCGGCAGTCTCACACACAGCGCGGCCATCGCTCTTACGGTTACAGGGACACAGGCTGACTTCTCTCTGTCGGCGAATCCGGCAACGCTCTCCATAGCACAAGGAGCAGCAGGCAGCAGCACGATTACGGTGGCGCCAGTAAATGGGTTTTCGGGCACCGTCGCGCTTGCCGCCAGCGGCTTGCCGGCGGGCGTAACGGCCAGTTTCAGTCCGGCATCCACCACAGGGACGAGCACGCTGACTCTTACCGCGGCCAGTACAGCTACGGCGGGAACAGCGACGGTGACGGTGACAGGAAGCAGCGGCACGCTCAGCCACACCACCACAATTGCGCTCACTGTGGCCAGTAATCAACGCAACTTCTCATTGTCGGCGAGTCCGGCAACACTCTCCGTGGCACAAGGAGCAACCGGCAGCAGCACGATCACGGTCGCGCCAGTGAACGGGTTCACGGGCACCGTAGCGCTTGCGGCCAGCGGCCTGCCAGCGGGCGTGACAGCCAGCTTCAGCCCTGCGTCAACCACGGGGACGAGCACGCTCACATTTACCGCATCGAGTACGGCTGCAGCGGGAAC